>JAZOSE010000028.1:0-6811 GCA_045656965.1 Eubacteriales bacterium | reverse complement strand
ATGGCGCACTTGTTTTTGGGAAACGGGGTTAAAAAGGGGATTCTTCATACCCAAAGGAAAGGCATCACCAATATATGAAAAAAGAGAACGAGCAGAACACCGCGGCATATTTTTTTCATCAGGGCACGAGCGACTCGGCATATCGCTACCTCGGCTGTCACCTTGAAGAAAAAAACGACGAAGGGTATCTTTATGCCTTTCGCGTGTGGGCACCCCACGCCACGTACGTGACGCTCGTTTCTGATTTTACCGACTGGTCGCTTGGCGCGCCGCTTTCCCGCATCACCGATTCCGGCATATGGGAGCTTAAATATCCCAGCCGCGTTTCCCTTGAGGGGAGAGTGTATAAATTCCGTATCGACTCCGAAAGCGGCGGCATTCATATGAAGGGTGACCCCTATGCCTTCGCCTCTCGCGGCGGAAGCGACGGCGGCTCCGTCGTCACCCATCCGAGCGCGTTTTCGTGGGAGGACGGCGCGTGGCTTGCCGAGCGCAAAAGGAGCGTTGCGGGCTCAGGAGAGCTTTTCCTTTCCGTGCCGCTCAACATTTACGAGGTGCACGCCGCGTCCTTTGATAGACACGAGGACGGCTCGTATCTATCCTACCGAGAGCTTGCCGACAGGCTCGTTGGCTACGTCAAATATATGGGCTATACCCACGTTGAATTTTTACCCCTTGCCGAATATCCGTTCGATGGGTCGTGGGGCTATCAGGTTTGCGGCTTTTACGCGCCCACCTCGCGCTTCGGCTCGCCTGACGATTTCCGTTATCTCGTCAACACGCTTCATAAGGCGGGCGTCGGCGTAATTATGGACTGGGTGCCCGCGCACTTTCCCAAGGACGAGTGGGGGCTTTTCGAGTTTGACGGCGCACCGCTCTACGAGTATCAGGGGCGCGACCGTATGGAATCACGCTCGTGGGGAACTCGCTTCTTCGACCTTGGCAGAGAAGAGATCCAAAGCTTCCTCATCTCCAATGCGCTCTATTGGCTGCGTGAGTTCCATATAGACGGACTTCGCGTGGATGCCGTTGCCTCTATGCTTTATCTTGACTACGACCGCTTGCCGGGTGAGTGGATCCCCAACGCCTACGGCGACAACAAAAACCTTGAGGCGATCGCCTTTTTAAGAAAGCTGAACGACACCGTCGACCGCGAATATAAGGACGCCCTTATGATCGCTGAGGAGTCGACCTCTTGGGGCGGCATCACCAAGCCCACGGGCGAGGGAGGACTCGGCTTTGACCTCAAATGGAATATGGGCTGGGCAAACGATTTTTACGATTATCTTTCGAAGGATCCCGTTTGGCGCCGCTATCACCATAAGGCGCTCAATTTCCCGATGATGTACGCATACAGCGAAAACTATATTCTCCCCGTCTCACACGACGAGGTGGTGCATGGAAAGCACTCGCTGATCGATAAAATAAACGGCTCGTATGAGGACAAGTTCAAGACCCTGCGCTCAGCCCTCATGTTTATGATGAGCTTCCCCGGAAAGAAAATGCTCTTTATGGGAAGTGAGTACGGGCAATTCGTTGAGTGGAATTACACACGCGCGCTCGAATGGTTTATGCTGGATTACCCCACGCACTTCTCGCTTCGCGAGTTTACGCGCGCGCTCAACGCCTTCTATCTTGAAAATTCTCCGTTATATGAAAGAGATTTCTCTCCCTCGGGCTTTACGTGGCTGCTGGCGGACGAGGCTGACAAGAATACCGTCGCCTATCGTCGTACCGATGCGGAGGGTGAGAGCCTTATCGCCGTGATTTCCTTCTCCGGCGCATCGCACACGCTCTCGCTTCCCGAATGCAACGCGGAAAGCTATACCGTTGTTTTTGACAGCACGGGAACAAGAACGGGCGAGGAAATATATTCTATGGGAGACGGCAAGCATAAAATTCTTCCCATCAGTCTTTCTCCCTTTGAGGCGCTCTATTTAAAAGAAACTAAAAAAATAAAAACGATAAAACTTTAATGGAGGACAAAAGCTATGTACTGTAAGAAAAAATGCATTGCCATGCTCTTAGCGGGCGGTCAGGGAAGCAGACTGTACGCACTGACGGAGCGCACCGCAAAGCCTGCCGTAGGATTTGGCGGCAAATATAAGATCATTGACTTTCCTCTCTCCAACTGTGTAAACTCGCGCATTGATACGGTAGGCGTTTTAACGCAATACCAGCCGCTTGCTCTGAATGAGTACATCGGCAATGGCGCCCCCTGGGACCTTGACCGCGTGCGCGGCGGTCTTTCGCTTCTCCCTCCTTATCAGGGAAAGAAGCACTCCGACTGGTACAAGGGCACGGCAAACGCCATCTACCAGAATATTGACTTTATCCGCCAGTACGACGCGGACTACGTTTTGATCCTCTCGGGCGACCATATTTATAAGATGGATTACAGCAAAATGCTCGCCTACCACGAGGAAAAGGGCGCGGTCTGCACCGTTGCCACCATCACCGTTCCGATCGAGGAGGCAAGCCGCTTCGGCATTTGCAACACGAACGCCGACGGAAGCATCTACGAGTTTGAGGAAAAGCCCAAGGAGCCTAAAAACAATCAGGCGTCAATGGGTATCTATATCTTCAACACCAAAACGCTGATCGACTATCTTGAACGCGACGCTCTTGACCCCGAATCCTCTAACGACTTCGGCAAGAACGTCATTCCCGCGCTTTTAAATGCGGGAGAAAAGCTCTTCTCCTACCCCTTCTCGGGATACTGGAAGGATGTCGGCACTATTCAAAGCCTTTGGGAAGCCAATATGGACCTTCTTGGCGAAAACCCCGTTTTCGATATCGGCGACCCCTATTTCCGTATCTATTCGAGAAACTTCGCCCGTGCGCCGCAGTATATCGGTGAGGGCGCTGTGATCTCCAACTCCCTCATCTCCGAGGGCTGTCACATTGAGGGCACGGTTGAAAACTCTATTCTCTTTGGCGGCGTTACCGTTGAAAAGGGTGCCGTCGTGCGCGACGCCGTCGTCATGGAGGACGTTTTCGTCGGTGAGGGTGCTCGCGTTTCTTACGCTATCGTAGACAGTGACTCTAAGATCGAGTGCGGCGCCAAGGTCGGCGAGGCAAGAGGCTCTCGCACCAAGATCGTCGTGATCCCCAAATACGAAATTGTATCGGCAAAATCCGAAAAGGAGGAAGCGTAAATGAGCACGGCAGGCATTATCTTCTCAAATCTTAATACCACAACGAGCAACTACTTAACGGCGGACAGAACGGTTGCCGCGATTCCCTTTGGCTGCCGCTACCGCCTCGTTGACTTTGCGCTTTCCAATATGGTCAACGCCGAGATCTCCAATATCAATATCGTGACCAACTATAACTACCGCTCCTTGATGAAGCACATCGGAAGCGGTAAGGACTGGGACCTCGCCCGCCATGGCGCAGGTATCCGTATCGCCTCCCCCTATCAGAACGCAAACTACGGTGGCGCAAAGCTTTATGAAACGCACTTAGAGGCACTTTGCGACATCAGCGAGACCATCAGCGGCATCCATGAGCAGTACGTTGTGCTTGCCGATAGCGATATTATTTGCAATATCGCGCTTTCGGAGGTTATTGCGTACCACAAGGAAAACGATGCCGATATTACGATGGTATCGGTGAAGCCGAAGCAAAGATGGTTCAGCCGCACCGCTCGCGTCAGCATCAGAGCCAATGCCGAGGGAAGAGTAGAGACGGTCTCGCTCAAAAACGAGCCGACGAACGAAAGAGACGAGCTCGGCCTTAATATCTACGTAATGGAGACCAACTTCCTTCGCTCGGTTCTTTCGGCGGCAAAGGCACACAACCTAAGGAGTCTGACGCGCGACGTTTTGATGCGCCGTGTGGCAGAGGGGCGCATCTGCCGCTACCTCTACGACGGCTACTATGCCTATGTATCCGACGTGCGCGAATATTACGCGAAGAGCATTGAGCTTGCTACGAGCGCAGAGGCAAGAGCAGGACTTCTCGGCATTAAGGAACGCCCCGTATATACCAACGTTCATAACACACCCCCCGCTCGCTACGGTGAAGAAGCGAAGGTCTCAGGCAGTATGATCGCCGACGGCTGTGTGATCGACGGTACGGTGGAAAACTGCATCCTCTTCCGCGGCGTGCATATCGGTCGCGGCAGTGTCGTTAAGAATTCCATCCTTCTTGGCGGCACCTACGTCGGTAAAAACGTCACGCTTGAC
This sequence comes from Eubacteriales bacterium, assembly GCA_045656965.1. Taxonomy (GTDB): domain Bacteria; phylum Bacillota; class Clostridia; order Oscillospirales; family CAG-272; genus UBA1740. Next base: position 2,621 of record JAZOSE010000028.1, on the reverse strand, counting down.
TCGGTTATTGCCGACAAGGACGTCCTCATCTCCGACGGTATGTCGCTCTCGGGCTGCTCCGAGCTTCCGTATTTTATTCCCAAGAGCAAGCACCTTTAAGCCATCGGCAGAAAGGAAAGCCAAATGAAGATTTTATACGTTACGGGTGAAGCGGCACCCTATGCCGCAAGCGGCGGACTGGGCGACGTTATGGGCTCGCTTCCCGCCGAGGTCGCCAAGCTCGGTCATGAGGTCGCCGTTATCCTGCCGCTTTATGCGCAGGTGTCGGACGCTCACCGCGCAAAAATGGAAAAGGTATGCGAGTTCTCCTTCCGCTACGTTTGGAGAGAGAGCTACGTCGGCGTTTTCAGCCTTAAAGAAAACGGCGTGACCTACTTCTTTATCGACAACGAGCAGTATTTTAAGCGACCGACAATGTACGGTCAGTACGACGACGGAGAAAGATACGCGTATTTCTCTCACGCCGTGATGGAGTTTATGCTCCGCACGCACTATTTTCCCGACGTTTTGCACGCAAACGATTGGCAAGCGGCGCTTACCGTCGTCTACCTGCGCCTTTCGTACGGCGGATACGAGGAAATGCGCGGTATCAAAACCGTCTTTACTATCCACAATATAGAGTATCAGGGTCGCTACGGTATGCATAGCCTCGGCGACATATTCGGGATCGGCTATGAGAATGCGCACGTCGTGGAGTACGGCGGCGATATCAATCTTTTAAAGGGTGCCGTCGTATGTGCCGACCGCGTTACTACCGTCAGCCCAAGCTACGCTCGCGAGCTTTCCGACCCCTACTTCGCCTACGGTCTTGAGCATATCATTCGCGAGGCGGAGGGAAAGATGTCAGGCATTATCAACGGTCTTGACGTCGGCTACTTCAACCCCGAGAAAAACGATATCCCCGTGACCTTCACGAAGGAAAACGCGCGAGAGGGAAAGGCAAAGAATAAAGCGCACTTGCAAGAGTCGCTTTCTCTTCCCACAGACGCGAATGTTCCCTTGATCGCGATGATCACTCGCTTAACCGACGGCAAGGGCGTTGACCTTGTTCTGCACGTCTTTGAGGAGCTTCTTGAAGAAAACGTGCAGTTCGTGCTTCTCGGTACGGGAGACGCTCGCTACGAGCAGGCATTCGACGCTCTCGCTGCCCGACACGGTGACCGCGCGCGCGCACTGATCAAGTTTGACCGCGCCCTCTCCAAGGAGATCTACGCCTCGGCGGACATCTTCCTTATGCCCTCGAAGACCGAGCCCTGTGGGCTCGCGCAGATGATCGCCTGCCGCTACGGCACCGTGCCCGTCGTGCATGGCGTGGGCGGTCTTGCCGACAGCATTATCCCTTACGGCGATGAGGGCGGAAACGGCTTTGTGTTCCGCAACTTCAACGCCCACGATATGCTTTTCCGCCTGAAGGAGGCGCTCGCGCTCTATCAGGATAAGGATGGCTGGGATGCACTTGTGAAGAGCGCCATGGAAAGCAACTTCACGTGGAGTGCTTCTGCCCAAAAATATATTCAGCTTTACGAAAACTAATCACACTCACAGAAAGGTGGGGGACGCCCCCAAGAAAGACAATGGCAAAGAAAGTACAGAAAGAAAACGCAACCGACGCACTCGTAATTTCTCGCGAGGCACTTCAAAAAAAGCTGGAAGCAAAGCTTTTTTCCCGTGGCATCACCGACCCGAGGGCGGCAGATAAATCACAGATATATCTTGCCACCGTTGCGGCGATCAAGGATTTCATTACCGAGCGCAGAAACAAATTTAAAAAGCGCGAAAAGGCAAGCGACGCAAGACGAGTCTGCTATTTATGCATGGAATTCCTCGTCGGAAGAAGCCTTCGCACCGTCTCGCAGAATATGAATATCTATGATACCCTCGGTGAGATCTACGCCTCTTACGGAAAGAGCTTTGACGAAATTTATTCCTGTGAGGTCGATCCCGGCCTCGGCAACGGCGGTCTCGGCCGTCTTGCCGCGTGCTTTATGGATTCGCTCACCGCTCAGGATTATTCGGCAGTCGGTTATTCGCTTTTGTATGAGAACGGTCTTTTCCGTCAGCGACTCGTTGACGGCGAGCAGGTAGAGCTTCCCGACCTTTGGCTTCAGGATGGCGGACCTTGGCTTTATCCCCGTCCCGAAAAGAGCGTTACCGTGCGCTTTGGCGGACAGATCGAGGAAAAATGGGAAAACGGAGAGCTTCGCATTACCCACACCGAGTACGACGAGGTCAGAGCCGTCCCCTACGATATGATGATCGTCGGCACCGAGAGCGATGCCGTCAACCCCCTTCGCCTCTGGCGCGCTAAGGAAACGCACAGCACCGCAATTGATTATTCCTCTCAGGGCACCTATATTCAGGCGGTGGAAAGAGACAGAAGCGCAGCGGAGATCACCCGTCAGCTCTATCCCGCCGACAATATGGACGAGGGTAAGCTTCTCCGTCTTACTCAGCAGTATTTCCTCGTTTCCGCCTCGCTTCAAAATATGATCAGCGATTATTTCGGAGCCAACGGAACGCTGGAGGGCTTTGAGGAAAAGATCGCTATCCACGTCAACGACACCCACCCCGCGCTCTGTATTCCCGAGCTGATGCGTATTTTGATGGACGTATATTCGTAT
>JAZOSE010000027.1:0-5239 GCA_045656965.1 Eubacteriales bacterium | reverse complement strand
GTGTTTTCGTGCGCTCGGGCATTCGCTTTGACTATCTGCTGCTCGACAAGGACAAAGCCTTTTTTGAACAGCTGGTTTCCCGCCACGTCAGCGGTCAACTGAAGGTTGCACCCGAGCATTGCTCGGCAGGTGTGCTTTCGGCTATGGGCAAGCCCGATATCCGCGTTTACGAGGCATTCCGCAAGGAATTCTTCCGCCTATCGGAAAAGTGCGGCAAGGAGCAATATCTTGTGCCATACTTAATGTCCAGCCACCCCGGCTCAGATATGAACGAGGCGATACGCCTGGCACTCTGGCTCAAAAAGAGCGGCTATGCGCCCGAGCAGGTGCAGGACTTTTATCCTACCCCCGGCACGGTTTCCACTGTAATGTACTACACGGGCATTCATCCTCTCACGGGCGAAAAAATATACGTTGCGACCGATTACAAGGAAAAGCAGATGCAGCGCGCTCTCTTGCAGTATTCAAAGCCTCAAAACGCGCATCTTGTGCGCGAGGCTCTTCGCTATGCACACCGTGAGGACCTTATCGGGGATGCTGAAGGCTGCCTTGTGCGCGGAGAAGGCCGTGCGCCTTACCCCAAGAAGAAAAACGACTTTGGGGGAAGATACGAAAAAAAGAAAAGCGGAAAAACGCCCCCAAAGAAGGGGCGAGAGCATCTTCTCTCAGGCCCTAAGAGTGCTAAGGGCAGAAAAAAAGAAGAAGAAAAAAAGGGACCGCCGCGCTTTAAGGGCAAGCCCGCGCAAAGAAAAAAACAGTAAGCTTCATTTTTTCCGATTTCAGTGTAAAAAAATACAAACTTTTCTGTTTTTTTGCAATTTCTATTTTTCCGTTTTTGGAAAATTTTATTTCTTTTTTCTCAAAAGTTTCTCCATTTATTGTCAGTCATTTTTATGCAGTTTTTGACTTTAAATGGTAAAATTGTGCATCTCGCACAGAAAGCAAAGTTTTCCACTTTTCCACACCAATATTTGCGGAATTGTGGAAAACCTGATTGGGATTTTTTCCAACCAAGGCAAAATCAAGCTTTTTCGCGTTTTTTTCAACATAGTTTTCAACATTTTCAACATTTTTGGTGTGGAAAACTTTTTTCTGTGGAAAAATCATTTTCTACACTTTTTCATCTTGACAAGATTTTTTACCATTAAAATCCATAAAAGAAATACTCTAAAAAGGAAAAATTCCATAAATGAACGAAAAAGACCTTGATGCGCTCTTCAAGGAGCGTCAGATCAGCAGCGAGGACGTTTTTGAAGGAAAGGTCCTGCACGTTTTTCGCGACGAAATTGCCCTGCCAAGCGGCATTCACTCGATGAGAGAATACGCCAAGCACAGAGGTGCTGTGGCGGTGGTGGCACTGGACGAAAAGGAGAACGTGTATTTGGTACGGCAGTACCGCTACGCCATCGGGCGCACCACGCTGGAAATTCCTGCGGGCAAGCTGGAGCTTGGCGAGAGCGACACCGAGGCGGCGGCACGCCGCGAGCTTTCCGAGGAGATCGGTGCTACAGCGGGACGCTTCTCCTTCCTCGGCACCTACCTTGCTTCGCCCGCTATTCTGACCGAGCGCATCTACTGCTATTTGGCGGAGGAGTTGACCTTCGGTGACACCCATCCTGACGAGGACGAAAACCTTCTGACCGTTAAAATGCCGCTCTCTGATGCCGTAGACTGCGTTATGCGCGGCGAATGGGAGGATGGTAAAACACTTTTTGCCATTTTAAAAGCCTATCTTTTGAAAAGAAAGGGGTAAAGCAAATGAGCATAGAACGTTACGCGCGCAGTGAGGCGCTTTTCGGCACGGGTGTGACGGATATTTTAAAGCAAGCGCACGTGGCTGTTTTCGGTCTTGGCGGCGTGGGCTCGTTTGCCGTAGAGGCTCTTGCCCGTATGGGCATAGGAAGCCTAACGCTCATCGATGGCGACGCATACAGCGAAAGCAATTTGAACCGTCAGCTCTTCGCCACCGAAAAAACGCTGGGAATGCCTAAGCCCGAGGCGGCAATGGCACGCGTGGGCGAGGTCAACTCCTCCGTCAAGGTTTTCACGCACTCCCTATTCGTAACGCCCGAAAATCTGTCCTCCATCGATTTTTCCGCATTTGACTACGTGGTAGATGCCATCGACGCCGTTAGCGCCAAAATCGCTATTATCAAGCGTGCAAGCGAGACGGATATTCCCGTGATCAGCGCAATGGGCGCAGGCAACAAGACCGACCCCACGCTCTTTCGCGTGGCGGATATATCCAAAACCAAGGTTTGTCCTTTGGCGCGCGCGGTGCGAAACGGACTTCGCCGCGAGGGTATTCTTCACGCAAAGGTCGTCTATTCCGAGGAAGCTCCCGTAAATATCACGGCGGCTGAGGATCGCACGCCCGCATCGGCAAGCTTCGTGCCCTCCGTGATGGGTCTTATTATGGCAGGAGAGGTTATTAAGGATCTCCTGAAAAACAGAAAAGCAGACGAATAAATAACGAAAAGGGCGCATTCTTACGAATGCGCCCTAAAAATAAATGAAAAACGGACTGTCCAAGCGGACAGTCCGTTTGCTTTTTACTCAGCAGCCTCGGTAGCGGGTGCTTCCTCTGCGGGAGCTTCCTCAACCGCGGGAGCCTCCTCTACGGGAGCGGCCTTCTTCTTTGCAGGAGCCTTCTTCTTTGCGGGCTTCTTCTCCTCAACTACGGGAGCCTCGATGGAAACGAGTCTTACGATTGCCATCTCAGCGGCGTCGCCACGACGGGGACCAAGCTTGTAGATCTGGGTGTAACCGCCGGCAAGCTTCTCATAAGAGGGAGCGATCTCATCGAAGAGCTTCTTTGCAACATCTTCTCTGGTGATGTAGCCGAGTGCTTTACGGTAAGAAGCAAGCTTGTTTTCCTGCTTTGCAAGGGTGATCATGCTGTCAGCAACAGCGGATACTTCCTTTGCACGGGTATATGTGGTTTCAATCTTCCCGGTTTCGAGAAGAAGGGTAACCATGCCTCTCAGCATCGCCTTTCTCTGTGCGCTGGTTCTGCCGAGCTTTCTGTTTCCGGACATTTCCTTATCCTCCTTTTAGATTACTCCTCAACCTTCTTCAGATCAAGACCCAAAGAGTGGAGCTTTTGAATTACTTCTTCCAAAGATTTCTTACCGAGGTTTCTGACCTTAATCATATCTTCCTCAGTTCTGTTGATCAAGTCTTCAACGGTGTCGATGCCGGCACGCTTCAAGCAGTTGAAGCTACGAACCGACAGGTCAAGCTCCTCAATGACCATCTCTAAGACCTTCACTCTGGTGGTTTCGGGTCTTTCTACCATGATCTCTGCGTTCTTTGCCTCGTCGGACATGTCTACGAAGAGATTGAGGTGCTCATTCAGAATCTTGGCGCCAAGGGAAATCGCTTCCTTAGCGGCGATGGTGCCGTTGGTCTTTACGGTAAGGGTAAGCTTATCGTAGTCGGTAATGTTACCGCCAACGCGCGCGTTATCTACGTGGTACTCTACCTTGTACACAGGGGTAAAGATGGAGTCGGTGAAGATGACGCCGATGGGCGCACCGAGACCGCCTGCCGTATCCAGATACTTCTGCTTGTTCTTGTCAGCAGAAACGTATCCGCGGCCGTGGTCGAAGGTGATTTCCATATAGAAGTTTTCACCGTTTGCAACGGTTGCGATATGCTGCTCGGGGTTAAGGATCTCAAGCTCAGCATCGGGAGCGATGTCGCCCGCGGTAACCTCGCAAGGACCGGTAGCCTCAAGAACGACCGTTTTGGGATTTGCGGAATGAACCTTTGCAATAATGCTCTTCACGTTCAGAACGATCTCGGGGCAGTCCTCTTTCACACTGGGAACGGACGATGCCTCGTGAAGAACGTCTCTGATACGAATGCTGGTAGCAGCATAACCGGGGAGCGAGCTGAGAAGAATGCGGCGCAGGGAGTTACCAAGCGTCGTACCGTAGCCGCGCTCAAGGGGCTCTACGACGAATTCGCCGTAGCTGCCGTCTTCGCTAAGTTCAACCGTAATAATATTAGGTTTCTCTATCTCAATCATAATGTTCCTCCATATCAAATTTTTAAACGATCCCCGAAGGGAGATTTGGCTTGCGCGCAGGACACAAGGAAGGGTGCGTTTCTCGCCCCGTTCCTATGCCTTCGCGCGGGGAGGGATTACTTGGAGTAGAGCTCGACGATAAGCTGTTCCTCGAAGGGGAAGTCAACGTCTTCTCTCTCGGGAGCATTGATAACCTTTGCGGAAAGGGCAGTCTTATCTACGTCAAGCCATTTGGGAACGATTGCAGTCTGCATAGCTTCAACGAGCTCTTTGATCTTGAGAGAGTCGCGGCTGGATTCCTTAACGGCGATCACGTCACCGGGCTTTACGAGCAGAGAGGGGATGGATACCTTCTTGCCGTTGAGCGTGAAGTGAGCGTGGAGAACGAGCTGACGAGCTTCCTTGCGGCTTGCAGCCATACCCATTCTGTATACAACGTTGTCAAGACGGCTCTCAAGGATGATCAGAAGGTTTGCACCGGTGATGCCGTCCTTCTTCTCAGCCATCTCATAGTACTTACGGAACTGACCTTCAAGGACACCGTAGTAGCGGCGTGCCTTCTGCTTCTCACGAAGCTGTCTGCCGTATTCCTCTACCTTCTTGCGGGCAGCGCCATGCTGACCGGGAGCGGTGCTTCTATGCTCGAAGCAGCACTTACCCGAGGTGCACTTATCGCCCTTGAGGAAAAGTTTCGTGCCTTCTCTGCGGCACAGCTTGCAGCTGGGGCCTGTATATCTTGCCATTTTTCTTCTACCTCCTGTAAATTAAACGCGACGGCGCTTAGGCGGACGGCAACCATTGTGAGGAATGGGAGTTACGTCCTTGATGAGAGTGATCTGAAGACCTGCGGTAGCAAGTGCGCGGATAGCGGACTCGCGGCCCGATCCGGGACCTCTTACATAAACCTCAACGGACTTCATGCCATGCTCCATAGCAAGCTTTGCAGCATGCTCAGCAGCGGTCTGTGCTGCATAAGGAGTGGACTTTCTGGAGCCCTTGAAGCCCATCTCACCTGCGGATGCCCAAGAAATAGCGTTTCCTGCTACGTCCGTGATGGTGACGAGGGTGTTATTAAAGGTAGAACGAATGTGTGCCGCACCCTTTTCAATATTCTTGCGTTCGCGGCGCTTCTTAGTGACAACCTTTTTAGTTACGTTTGCCATCTGTTCTTACTCCTTACTTCTTCTTGTTCGCAATCGTCTTCTT
>JAZOSE010000026.1:0-2981 GCA_045656965.1 Eubacteriales bacterium | reverse complement strand
CTTGTCGGACTTCTTTTGCGCCTTTCTTTCTAACCAAAGGGCAATTTTATCAAGGTGCTTGACGGTTTTCATCCAAGCGAGGATCTTGCGGATAAAAAGAAGGATAAAGGGCACGGGAAGGAAGTTTCCGACCACGCAAAGCGCGAAATTTAACCAAAGCGGCAAATCAAGCGCAAAGCCGACGGGGATGGCACCGCGAAGCTCTATGATGGGCACCATAGAGATAAAAAACACCCAAAGACAGTTTTTGATCATAGCGCACCTTCCTTTCCGATATACTTTAAGCCCTTTTTGTCTTCGTAATCCAAACACGGCACAAAGCACCTTTTTCTCTATGCTCCCATTATACCATAAATAGAAAAAAAGTCAAGAAAAAGAAAAGCATCTGCCGAAACAGATGCTTTTGACTTATTCGTCGAGGCGAAGAAGGTCCTCATAGCTCTCACGGCGCACACCGACGGTGTCCTTCCCTCCCGAAAGAAGAACGAGGGGCGGGCGAGGGATGCGGTTATAGTTCGACGCCATGGAGTAGTTATACGCACCCGTGACAAGCACGGCGAGGATATCTCCGCGAGAGGGGCACGGAAGCGTTACGTTTTCTTGAAGAATGTCGCCGCTTTCACAGCATCTTCCCGCGACCGTGGCGACGAAATTCTTTTCGTCGTTCATACGGCTTGCCAGCTCCACGGTATAGGGGGCTTCGTAAAGCGCGTAGCGCGGGTTGTCGGGCATACCGCCGTCGACCGAGACGTAGCTCTTATATCCCGTGACGGTCTTGACGCTACCGACGGTGTAGAGGGTAACGCCCGCATCGGCAACGATGCTTCTGCCCGGCTCCATTAAGATTTCGGGCATAGCGAGGTTATATTCCTCACAGCGCGCGCGGATATGCTCAGCAACAAGACGGATATTTGCCTCATAGTCGATCTGAGGATGCTCCTCGATATAGCGCACGCCGAAGCCGCCGCCAAGGTTGACGGTGGGAGCTTCGAAGCCGTATCGGTCGCGAATGCAAGAGGAGAAGGCAAGCATAATGTCCGCCGCGTCCGAAAAGGGCGTGTCCTCAAAGATCTGCGAGCCGACGTGGCAATGATAGCCGCGAAGCGAGACCGAGGAAAGCGAGAGCGCATAAGCAACGAGCTCCTCTGCCTGCCCCGTTTCAATCGCGGTGCCGAACTTGGAATCCACCTGACCCGTGGCGATCTTCGCCTGGGTGTGAGGGTCGATACCGGGCGTAAGTCGAAGAAGGATTTTTTGCTGAACGCCCTTCTTTTTCGCATAAGCTTCGATAGCGTCCAGCTCTTCCTTATTGTCTACAACGAAATAGCCGACGCCCGCGTCAATAGCGGCGGCGATATCGGCATCGGGCTTATTGTTGCCGTGAAAATACGCGCGCTCCATTGGGAAGCCTGCGGCAAGCGCGGTATACATTTCACCGATAGAAACAAGGTCGGTCCTCATTCCCTCCTCGCGCGCGATACGGTAGATGCCCTTAAAGGAGAGCGCCTTGCTGGCAAGAAGGGGACCCGACGTGCCACCGAAGTGCTTTTGCATCGCCGAGATATAAACGCGACAGTTATGACGGACGCGGTCCTCATCTAAAAGATAGAGGGGGGTTCCGTATTTTTGAGCCATCAAAACGGTATCCACACCGCCGAGCGTTAAATGCCCGCTTTCGTTTATACCGAGATTCGTGTGCAGCATAAAAACCTCTTTATTTTAGCATATCCTTCATATTGTACATTCCCGCGCCCTGCCCGACGAGGAAGGATGCGGCAACGACGGCACCCTCCGCAAAAAGAGAGCGGCTATGCGCGGTGTGCGCAAGGGTGATGGTTTCGGTATCGGTGCCGATGAGGATTTCGTGCTCACCGACAATATTGCCCATACGGACAGCGTGAATGCCGATATCGTTCTTTTCTCTTTTTCCCTGTCCGCTTCTGCCGAGCACCGCCTTTGCGTCGGTGCGCACCTCGCTGATCGCGTCGGCAATCATAAGCGCGGTGCCCGAGGGGGCATCAAGCTTGCGGTTGTGGTGCTTTTCTACGATCTCGATATCCGCATCGGGATAAAGAGCAGCGGCTTCCTTTGCCAAGCGGCAAAGAAGAGCGACGCCAAGTGACATATTGGCGGAAAAGAACACGGGCACGCTTCTTGCGGCGTTGTGGATAGCGAAGAGCTCGCCCTCGGTGTGACCCGTGGTGGCAAGCACGAGGGGCGTTCCCGTTTTGATCGCATAGTTAGCAAGCTCGACGGCGGCGGAGTGGTTGGAGAAGTCGATAATAACGTCCGCCTTGCCCTCGACCTGATCGATCGAGGTATAAACACCCTCTTCGCCCCCAAAGGCGTCGACACGGGCGAAAAGCGATGCGCCGCGATAGCCCTCGGAAAGAAGGCGGGTGACCTCCTTACCCATTCTGCCAAGTGCGCCGTTGATAATGACCTTCATAAAAGACTTCCTTTCAGACCTTTAAGCCCTGCTCGCGCATAGCGGCAAGAAGGTTTTGGTAGTTGTTCTCCTCCATCGTGGTGAGGGGCAGGCGCAAATAATTCTTGCAATATCCCATAGCCGCCATTGCCGCCTTCACGGGAATGGGGTTGACCTCGGAGAAGACCGCGTCGATCAGACGGTGATAACGGCACTGCATTTCCGCCGCGCCTGCAATGTCACCGCGGAAGAAGCGGTTGCAAAGCTCTACGGTTTCGGCGGGAAGCACGTTAGAAAGAACCGAGATGACACCAACACCGCCAAGAGCCATTAAGGGAACGATCTGGTCGTCGTTACCCGAATAAAGATCCAGCTTTCCGCGCACGCGAGCCATGGTTTCTACGATCTTGGAGATATTGCCGTTGGCTTCCTTGATGCCGACGATATTGGGATGCTCGGCGAGCGCCTCATACGTTTTAGGCTCGATGTTGACACCCGTTCTGCTCGGCACGTTATAAAGGATCACGGGCTTGGTGCTTTCGTCGGCAATCTG
>JAZOSE010000025.1:0-7353 GCA_045656965.1 Eubacteriales bacterium | reverse complement strand
ATCAAAGGAGCAAACGAGGAAGCCGACAACGACCACAAGGGCAACGAAGCCGATCATCAGCCAGGGGTTGCCGACCATAGCACCGTAGATTTCCTTCATCCCCTCGATCGTGGAGACACCCACGAACTTGCCCGATAGCATATAAACGAAGTAGCAAAGCATCCACGCGGAGACCGAGGTGTAGAACATCATCAAGATGATATTGCCCGCAAACGCCGCATAGCCGTGCGCGCGCCAAGCCTTCTTTTCGGGCGTGAGCGCGTGGTAAAGGCGCACGGGGCTCTTTTGCGAGGCACGACCGAGAGAAAACTCCATCGTCATAACGGGAAGCCCCATAATAACGAGGAAAAGAATGTAAAACAGCACGAAAAACGCGCCACCGTTTTGACCTGTGATCGTCGGGAACTTCCATACGTTACCGATACCGATGGCACAGCCCGCGGAAAGAAGAATAAAACCGAGTCGGGAGCCAAGACGCTCGCGACCGCCGCCGTTGTTGTTCATAAGCATACGTCCTTTTTAGTGATTTACTCACACAGTATAACACAAAAAAGGAAAATTTGCAATCCCTTTTTGAGAGATGAGGAGCTTTGTAAAGCGGAAAAAAAGAAGAGCCTTTGTTTTTCGTCACAAAACGAACACATAAATGCAAACAAAAGTTAGCAAAAACAGGAAAGAGAGGAAAAGTTTGTGGAATATGACGAAATAGAAGGGAAATTTAACTGAAAAAGGACAAAAAAATCTGCAAAATTGCCAAAAGAAGTGGCAAAAAATGGCATTCGGACAAGCGATGTTTGCTAAAACCTTCATTATTATAATAGTACCGTTAAAGAAAGAGGGCGGCGAGAGGGTGTCAAAAGCGGTGCAAAACTTGACTTTTTCGTTCGTTTGTGGTACAATGGTGCGTGTCTTGGAATTTTTGATGCTTTCATATTTATAACGCGTGTGTGCGCGTGTATGCGCGAGATGCTTCCAAGGCAGGCTTTATTTTCCTTGTAACGAAAAAGTCACGCGCGCCGACTTTACGGTTGGCGGCGAAAGCCGACAAAGAGAACTAAAAAGCGCTGTGCGCTTTTTACTACCGAACGACTGAGGAGGTATTCAACTTGACTTTCCTATACTATTTATTTTCGCTGCTTTCGGCGGCGGGCGTGTTTGCCTTCCTATTTCTTTTAAGGAAAAAGGATCTCTTCGGCAAGCTCTCGAGCCGTCAGCTTGTGGCAATTTTATACGGCGCTTTGTTTATTCTCCGCGAGTTTAGCGGACAGTACGCCATTGAGTCGACGGTGGGTCTTAACATTTCCTCTCCCTTCGGACCGCACGGCTCGCTTTGGGCGGGAGCTTCGGTGCTTCTTATTTGGCTGCTTTACGCCGTGCAGCTCTTGCTCGTTACCTACCCCTTCTTTGAAAAGCACCTCTCCGCGCTCGCGCCGCTTGTGCGCTATGCGTCGGGGGTGGTCTATCTTCTTTCCTTTGCCCTTCTTCCCGTTTTGGCAAAGAGCCTTGACGGTGAGGCGGCATCCGCCTTCCATTTCCGCACGCTCGTGCTTGCTATAGAGATCGGCGTGGGACTTGCGCTTTCCGCCTTCTATCTTGTTGCGGGAGAAAAGCCGCGCTTAAAGAGGGAAGGATACATGACGGCGGCGCTCGCCTTCCTTGGCATGTTCTTTATCAACCTTCCCGCGTGGGCGCCTCGCGCTCTCTTCGGCTTCTCCTCCTCGCCCATTCTCGTGGAGGATTTCAGCCTTTACCACCGCATCGCCCTTTACCTTATGGTCGGTCTTGGCGTTTTGATCTTCTTCCTTTTCAGAAGATGCTCCTACGAGGTCAAGCGATACGCGCTTATCTATATCAGCATGGCAACGATGATCTCGTTTTGCTTTAAGTACACCTTCGAGTACCTCTTTACCAACTGGCCGACCAACTTAACGCTTTGGCCGCTTCACCTTTGCAACACGGCGATGTTCATTATCCCCCTCGTTCTTCTTTTTAAGTGGGATAAGCTGTTCTACTTTACGCTGTTTATCAACGTCCTTGGCGCGCTTCTTGCGATGCTGATGCCGAACACCGACGGCGCAAACTGGCTCGACGCGCGAACCTTTGAATTCTGGACCAACCACTATATGGCATTCTTAATGCCGATACTGATCATCGCGCTCGGCATATTCAAGCGGGCAAAGATCAAGGAGTTTATCTACTCCATCGTTGCCTTCTTCGGCTACTACGTTTTGGTGCTGCTGCTGAACGCGTGGCTGACCAACTACGACGCGGGCGTTGACTTCTTCTTTATCAACTCCGACTTCGTTGCCGACAAGCTCGGCGACTGGGCGCTGAATTTAAGAAATATCACCCTTGCTTTCACCTCGGGAGAGCTTACCTTCACCATTTACCCCGTATACCAAGCCATTTATTTTACGGTCTATATCGTTTTGTCGCTTGCCGTTTGGTTCGTATACGAGCAGGCGTTTACCATCGCCGACACCTACGCAATCGTTTCAGAAAGGAATCGCAAGATCAAGGCGGACCGCCTTGCCCTCGAGGTACATCTTGCGGGAAGAAGTATGCAAGAGCCTATGAATCCCCAAAACGAAGGAAAGCTCATCCTTCGCCATTTCTCCAAGAGATACTCCACGAGTGACGTGTACGCCGTTTACGATGCCAACTTAGAGATCCACGGCGGCGAGATCTTCGGCTTCCTCGGCCCCAACGGCGCGGGAAAGAGTACCATTATTAAATCCATCGTCGGTATTCAGACCATCACGTCGGGCGAGATCGAGCTTTCGGGCTACGACGTGGAAAAGCAGCTCGTCGGCGCTAAAATGCAGATCGGCTACGTGCCCGACCATTACGCGCTTTATGAGAATTTGACGGGCAGAGAGTACGTCAACTATATCGCTGACCTTTATAACGTCGATAAGGACGTGCGCGACGAAAGAGTGAACGATTACGTTTCCCGCTTCCGCCTTGAGCACGCGATTGATAACCCCATCAAGACCTACTCGCACGGTATGAAGCAGAAGATCACCATTATGTCTGCTCTCGTGCATAACCCGAAGATCTGGGTGCTTGACGAGCCCTTGACGGGACTTGACCCCGAGAGCATCTTCCAAGTCAAGGAGTGTATGAAGGAGCATGCCGCGCGCGGCAATATCGTATTCTTCTCCAGCCACCTGATCGACGTTGTGGAGCGCGTTTGCCACCGCATCGCCATTATCCGCAAGGGTCAGATCCTTTGCGTCAAATCGCTCGACGAGCTTGCCGCCGAGGGCGAGGCTCTGGAAAGCTTCTATATGAATAAGATCGACGGCAACACCCAAGCGCCCGTTTCCGTAAAGGAAGCGGAGGCAAGGGCGGGAGCCGAGGGAGCGGCGGTATGACGAAGAAAAAAGCATCCTTTAAGGATGCGTGGGCGTCCTTCCTTTCGGCTTTACGCGTGCTTTTCGTGCTCGTAAAAATGCAGTTAAAGGAAAAAATGGACGTTTCCTACCTGCGCTCCTTAAAGCAAACGGTTTTTAAGGCGGTTTGGTTCGTCATCGAGTTTGCCGCTGTCACGGCGCTCGTATCCGTCCTCTTCTACTTCGTAAAGGTGTTCGGACTTTTTTCGCTGGTACACGATATTCCCGTATCGGTCGTTTCGATCATCTTTGCGGTGATGCTGCTTCTGTCGCTCATCACCGACACGGTGGGGCTTACCAAGTCGCTTTACCTTTCGCGCGACAACACGGTGCTTCTCACCTTCCCCGCGACCCCCTCGCTTATCTTCCTTTCGAAGCTTTGCGTTTACTACGTTCACGAGCTTAGAAAGAGCTTTATGTTCGTTATCCCGATGTTTATCGGCTATGGCATCGTGCAGGGCTATGCGACCTACTACTACCCTTGGCTCTTTTTGATGTTTGCGCTCGTATCCGTCCTTCCCGTTCTTTTAGCGGCGCTCCTTTCCATTCCCGCGATGTTCGTGCATCTGTATTTTGAAAAGGTCAAGGCGCTCAAATATTCGGTCTACGGTGTCCTGACGGGCGGTGCCACGGTGCTTGTGTGGCTGCTCATCGGTCTTATCCCTCAAAACATCAACTTTGTCGAGCAGTGGGGCGAGATCTACTGGAAGCTCCAAGAGGTCTTAAAGGCGTATACCGTACACGTTTCGCCCATCTATAAGTTCACCGAGCTGATCGTTGGCAGAACCAAGGGCATGACCAACGATATTTTCCACGAGGGAACGCTTCCCATTCTTCTGATCCTTGTGGTGTCTATCCTCGTTTGCCTTGCGCTTTGCTTCCTTCTTTCGAAGCCGCTTTTCTGCCGTATGGCGTCCACGCCCTTCGAGTTCAAAAAGAAGAACAGCGCCAAGGAAAAGATCAACAAAAAGCGCTCGCCCTTCGCCTCGGCGCTCCGCAAGGAGCTGCTCGTCGGCATGCGCTCGGGCGCGCTTATGCGTTTGTTTGCCATTTTGATCCTCGTGATGCCCGTGGCGATCTTCCTTCTTGGAAAGCTGTATGCCGCGATGAGCACACGCTTCCTTGGCAACCAGATGACCATATGCTTTAACGCGCTGATTATGCTCCTTATTCTTCTTATGACGAATATGGACATCGCGTCTGTTTACAGCCGAGACGGATTCAGCTCTTATCTAAATAAGGTACAGCCCACGCCCTACGGACTTCTTCTTTTCGCAAAGCTTTTCTATCCCCTTGTGCTTGGCTTTGTCGGAACGGCGTTCTCCACGGTGGTCTTCTGTATGCTTTCCTCGGTGTCTCTGACGGGTGCCGTCTTTATCGGTATTACGGTGTACGGCATTTTCGTCGGACATCTGTTTTCCTCCGCGGAGATGGATATCGTCAACCCCCAATCGAAGCAGTACGCGACCTTCTCCGACCAGTTCAACAATCCCAACGAGAGAACGGCGGCGGTGGTGGGTATCATCCTTCCGCTGATCGTGTTCGCCGTTGCGCTCTTCCTCTCCTCCAAGGAGGGTGAAAGCACTTGGATCAAGCTCGCCGTTGTGGCGGTTGCCTATGCGGCGTTTAAGGTCTACACCTACTTTATGAAGATCAAAGCGTTCTATAAGGAGGTGCAATAATGAAAAAAACAGTTGTTGTAATCATCCTTGCCGTCTTTATCGCCTCGGTCGCCATCGTGAACTTCTTCGGTCTTGAGATCAAGCAGTACGACGGAGAGACCTACGTGGGCTCCATTGAGGTCTCCGATATGCTTTTCCTCGGCGACAACAACAAGCCGCTCACCCCGATGCTGATGGCGGACGGCTCGCTTTATTACGTTTTTGACTATATCCCCCCTGCCGACGGCGGCGAGGAATACTCAAGGGACGACATCGAAGAGAACAGAAACATGGTGCGCCTTGACTTTATTCTCGTTTCCGAGGAGGGACAAACGCTTCCGTACGACGACGGCAGAATAGACTATATCTATTCCGAGGACTCGGGCGTTGCCTTCTTCCACGACGGCACGGGAAGCTTCGTTTTCTTAAAGCCCAATCAGCTCTTTACCATCACGCTGAAGGCAACCGACGGTCACGGCGCGAAAACGCAGGTGGTCGTTATGGCACAGTATCCCCAAAATTGACTGATTTGATATGAGGATAAAAGAACATTTCAAAAAAGGAGATTTTAAAATGAAAAAATTTCACGCCTTGAAGGTGCTGACGCTGGTCGCACTTTCCCTCGTTCTTCTCTTGTCGCTTATTTCCTGCGGCAAGCTCGAGGTAGAGAAGTTTACCCCCGTTCGTGCCTCTGTTAAGACCACGTATCTTGAGGGCGAAGCGGTAGATTTCTCGGGAATTAAGGTTCAGATCGAGTACAGTGACCCCGATTTGAACACCGAGCTGACGCTTGAAAGTGGGCTCAAGCTTGAGTACGACGAGAACATCACCGCCACGGCGGGCAGCAAGCAGGTGAAGGTCACCTACGATTGCCCCCACACAGGCACCAAGCAGGAGGCGTTCATCGCCATCCTCGTTGAAGAGGATCCCGATGCCATCAAGCACGACTCCTATGTTGTGGATGCCTCTGCAATGAAGACCACCTACATTCTCGGCGAGACGGTCGTTTTCGACGGCATTAAGATCACCGAGAAGTTCACCAACGGCGGCGCCGACGTTGAGATGACCGACCTTTCGCTCATCTCCTACACCTACGACGCGGCAACCGTTACCGCCTCGGTCGGCTCGAAGCAGATCGCTGTAAGCTATAACGGCGAGACCGCAGGCGTAATTAACATTACCGTACGCTATCCCGCCATCACGGGCGTGACGGTAAACACCGACGACGTTAAGACCGAGTACGTAAAGGGCGAAACTGCCTCGGTATCGGGTCTTAAAGCGACGGTAGCCTATGAAAACGGCGAAACGCGCACGGTGGACAGCTTCACCGTCGTGTCTAACCTTGAAGCGCTCCTTTCCTCCTTCGGCGAAAAGGACGTGCTTGTGAAGTTCCTTGACCCCATTTCGGGCGCAGAGCAGTCGGCAAGCTTTAAGATCAAGGTGGACGGCATTGAAAGCTATACCGTTGATGCTTCGGGTGCCAAGACCGAGTACGACGCGGGCGAGGAGATCGACCTTGCGGGCGTTACCGTTACGGCAAACTACTTCTTCGGCAAGACCGAAGCGGTGGATACGGGCATCACCTTCGCTTATGCCGACGATATTACGAACACCGCAGGCAATAAGCAGATCACCGTGAAGGTAGGCGGCGAGGCAGTCGGTACCATCACCATCACCGTCGGTGATATTCCTACCTTGGTGCTTGGTACGGCAGACGTTGACCTTTCCTACCGCGTTGGTGAGACGGTGTCCCTCTCGGGTCTTACCGCCACCGTCACCTATAAGGACGACGCGACCAAGAATTTTGCGGTCAACCTTTCCGACCTTACCTACGCGCTTGACGGCGTTGCCGCCACGGCAGGCACCAAGAAGATCACCCTCACCTATATGCTCGAGGGCGAGATCGCCATCACCGCTGACGTTAGCGTTACGGTTTACGGCATTTCGGGCTACGATATTGAGACGGACGGCGTAAAGCTGAGCTACATCGTAGGCGACACCTTTAGTTTTGACGGCGTTAAGGTCTACGCGAAGTATAACGACGGCGGCGAGCGCGTTCTGATTGACGCAAGCCGTATTTCCTTCGACACCGAGGTTACTACCGCGACGGTCGGTAACAAGTCCGTTCGCGTATTCCTCGACGGCGAGGGAGTGGAGATCGGCACGGTTGCCGTTACGGTAGAGAAGAACACCGTTGAGAGCATCGAGATCCTCGGCGACTATAACACCACCTTTGAAAAGGGCAAGGAGATCTCCTTTGCGGGTATGTCCTTGAAGGTCACCTACAAAAACGGCGA
>JAZOSE010000024.1:0-3047 GCA_045656965.1 Eubacteriales bacterium | reverse complement strand
TAAACTCGGTAAGGGAGGTGCAGTAAGAGAAGCAGTTGCTTCCGATTTGCGCAACACCGTCAAGCCCCTCTATAATTGCAAGCGAGGAGCAGCCCGCAAAGGCGCCTACGTTTATTTTCTTGACATTCTCGGGAATCACTATTTTCTGAAGCGCCTTACATTCGGAAAAGCAAGAGGCGCTGATTTCGGAAAGCGCGGTGGGCACATTGATCGCCTTTACGCTTTCGCAGTTCTCAAAGGCACATTTGCCGATGCTTTCCACACCGTCGGGAATGTGGAGTTCTTCAAGCTTCTCGCAGTGCGAGAACGCCTTTTCGCCAATACTTTTCAGTGCAGACGGAAGAGTGACGTGCAAAAGCGACCCACAGCTTTCAAAGCACCGCTCTTCGATAGAGACGACGCCCTCGGGAATAACAAGCTCGGTCAAGGAAAGGCATCTGCCGAATGCGCCGCTACCGATTGCAGTCACGCTCTCGGGAATCACGAGCTTTTCAAGAAGCTCACATCCGCCAAAGGCACTTTTGCCAATGACCGTCAGGGAGTCGGGAAGCACGATTTCCTTGATATTGGAGCAAAGAAACGCCTGCTCAATATCGGTTACGCCCTCGGGAACGATGAGGCGCTCTGCGCTGACACCGTGAAACGCCCAGCCGTAGATCGCCGTCACTCCCACGGGAATTTCGATGACGTCGGCACTTCCCTCGCACTTTTTAAGCACTGTGCCTTCTATTTTAAAGGTGACTTCAGACATTACCGTTACCTCTCTTTTCAGTTCTTGATGACCCACGCGTTTTTCGGGAAGGATCTTCCGAAAAGGCGAGCGTATTTCGTGTTTTTGCCTATATACGCTCTTTCAAGGCTTTCACAGTTTTCAAAGGCGCGCGCGCCGATTTCGCGCACGCTTGTGGGAATGGCGACGTTTTTAAGCGAGTAACACTTGGAAAAGCTGTCGCTTTCGATCACTTCAAGCCCATCGGAAAAAACGATGCTCTCAAGGTTTACGCAAGCAAAAAGGGAAAACGCTTCCACGCGCTTTGCGCTGGAGGGAACGATAAGCTCTCTAAGCGCTTCACACAGCGCGAACATATTGTTTGCAACGAGAGGAATTCCCTCCTCCAAAACGACAGAAGAAAGCTTTAAGCACCTAAAAAACACGCCAATGCCTATTTTTTTGACGCTTCCCGGAATGCGGATGCCCGTAAGCTCCGTGCAGGACTGAAACGCCGCGTCGCCGATCTCACAAACACTGTCGGGAATGATCACCTCGGTGATCGGCTTTCCTGTGAAGGAGCCGTGACCGATGACGGTAACGCCCTCGGGGATCACGACCCTTCCGCCCTTGCCGAGGTACTCAAGCAAAATGCCGTTTTGAATAATAAACTCATCATTTCTTAGGTTTCTTATTACCGAAGCTACCGTTGACGGTCTTGACGAGAATGTGGGGACTTTCTCCCGACTTGGCACTCCGCTTGCCTCGCCGTCGCTTAGGCAGGGCGCAAGCATTTCAGAGCGAGAAAGCTCGCTCAAAAAGGAGTCGAGCGTTGGGTGACGGTGATAAAACATCGCCTGCGAAAGCCCAAGGCGCATACGCATACCGCCCGTGAGCTCCAGATCTTCCAAATAAACCGCAAGCAAGGGTCTTGGAAGATCTATTGCGTAATTGATCTCCTGGCGGCAGTTAAAGGACGCCACCGAGGCGGATGATAAAAACGCGATCACGCACGCCGCTTTTTCAAGATGTGTGGCAATGTATTCGGGCCATTCTGTGCCCGCCTCGATGCCCGCATCATACCAAATGCGGAAGCCACTCGCCGATAACGCCTCGATGATCGGTAAAACGCGCGCCGTGTCCTTGTGCGCGTAGCTGATAAACACGTAGGGCTCGCTTCCCTCGTATGCTATAGGTATGCTCTTTCCGTTTTCCATAGCGCCACCCCAAAGTATGAATTTACGCTTTCAGTATAACACACACTTTAAAATAAATCAATATGCGTTTTACTAAGCGTATTGTAAAAAAAGAGAGCAGCTGCTCTCTTTTTTGCTTATTTCCGTATTTTCGCCATTACAAATACATTTTCATAGCGGTAATTGTTAAAATGGTGCTCGAGCAATTCTCCCTCTTTTATGAATCCTGCTTTTTCATAGCAGCGAATTGCTCGCACATTGGATTCAAAGACATGCAAATAGACCTTGTGATAATTCAAATGTCCAAAGCAATATTCCGTCAAGGTTTTCACAGCGTCTGCGCCATAACCGCCCGATATACCCAAATTGATAAAAAGCTCTACGTTGCGATTGGTAACGTCAAAATGCTTCAAGCCTATGGTTCCCAGCTTATTTCCCGTTTCCTTCTCCAATACCAAAAACAGCTTTGTATCTCCCGACGTTGTAACTGCTTGCATCCATCTTTCGTGCTCGTATTCCGAAATGGGATATTGCGTACCCGTCAGCGGACGGTTTTCCTCTTTGTTTGCCCACGCATAAATGTCTTTAAAATCCTCTTTTTTTATTCCTCGCAAAACAATTTTGTCACCCGTTATCATGCCGTGCCTCCTGAAAAACGATCATTATAATGTATAAAATAAAAAGTGCGGCTACCGAAGTAAACCGCACAAAAAACGCAAACTCCGATAGTCGCCAAACCAACTGATACAGCAAGAACTATATAATCTTCACCATACTCAGTAGGAATTTGCATTTTTAACAAATTCAATATAAGTATGATGAAAAAGGGTATAACTATCCCATAAAGATAAAAATAGCCCTTGCAAAAATTATTCAGTTGGCTTGGCAACTATTATTATACCACATTTTTGAAGAAAACGCAAGTGTTTTGAAAAAATATATTTTGCTTGCTTTGTTAGCTTGAATTTTTCAACGAAAAAAGCACCGATTTCTCGGCGCCTTTGGTCTGTGCGGAAGATGTCGCGCGGTTAAGAAAATGCTCCGGGGGAGCATTTTTCAGCGCGAAGTCCGAGAGCTGTGCTTGAGGACTGTCCCGTCTTCATCCACCAAAAAAGGCAGGCTCTTTCGAGTCTGCCTTTTTT
>JAZOSE010000023.1:0-35565 GCA_045656965.1 Eubacteriales bacterium | reverse complement strand
CGAGATCGCGGAAAAATACGGCATTTCCAAAACCGGCGTCGCGGC
Source organism: Eubacteriales bacterium (assembly GCA_045656965.1). Taxonomy (GTDB): domain Bacteria; phylum Bacillota; class Clostridia; order Oscillospirales; family CAG-272; genus UBA1740. The sequence goes on along the minus strand of JAZOSE010000023.1, from coordinate 35,520 downwards.
AGCGTGGATCCTTCGCCACCCGGCAAATATGCAGCTGATCGCAGGCACGATGAACCCGGAGCATCTAAGCGATATCTGCCGCGCGGCAGACGTCACACTCACGCGCGCGGAGTGGTACGAGATCTACCGCGCCGCAGGACATACGTTACCGTAAACACTTGTTGTAAAAGAGAAACGTTACTGCATCGTTTGGGAGAACGGGAACTTTTATACCCGTAAAAATTCATAAAAAGAACGGAAGCTGTAAAGCTTCCGTTTCTTTTATTTTTAACTATTTGGTTTTGGTGAATTTACAGTGCGGATAGCCGAAAGTTCTTGGTTTCAATAACGAAGATGCCACCGCTGTTTATAAAAACGTGTCCGATTTGACCGCTCTTGTTCTCGTCAATTCTTAAAACGAGATTGTTGATTACGTACTTTTTGCCGAGAAAAATGAACGCTTTAAAGCTCGTGTTCCTTCTTCTTTAGAACGAAGGGAACAGAAAAATATAAGTTGTGTTTTTTGATGAGGGTCAAAAGATTTTTTACCGATGCCCCCGTCTGTGTGTAAAGCTCTCGGTATTCTTGATAGGAGATAGCCCCGTCGCGCTCAAGCGCCTCCAGCACCGCCTTTGAAAACGCGGCGTTTTCGTCGTCAATATCCTCAAAGCTGTTTCCTCTTTCGTCGGTGACGAGGTATCCAAAGCCGTATTTTTCGCAATAAGCTCGCAACGCCTTGACCTTTTCAACGTATTCACTTTTGCACATAGCAAACAAGGGCTTAACCTCAATGATAACGAGCGTGCCGTCGTATGTAAGACACTGCATATCGGGGTAAAAAACTCTGTTCTCAATAGAAATCTTCAGTGAGCGCATCTTGATGCTCTTAAAGATGCCGCTCTCAAGCAGCTTTTTTAAGACGCGTTGCTCAAGGAAGGACGCGCAGGCGTATGACTGTCCGTTGAAGACGAGATCGGCAACCTCGCTCGAAGCGACCCGCTCGGTCTTGATCCTTGCAAAATCGTTTTCCGTGATTACGCGTCTCTTACCGGGAAAGGTAATGAAGCGTTGAAAGTGCTCGGCAAATTTCCGAGAATTTTCCTTCTCCTCCTCTTCGCGCTTCTTTTGGGCTATTTTTTTGCTCAAGGCATTCCTAAACTGCAAAACGGGCGCGTCTGCGTTGTGCAGATAATGGCTGCAAACAAAGTGGATCAGATGTAGGCTTGCGCCTTGAAGGAAGATGAACGACAAAAAATTTTCTGCGGAAAGCTCTTTGATGGAGGAAACGATCACTGCTCTTCGGTATTCAAGCTCAAAGAGGTGTTCCGTTGAGGTGCGTTGACATGACATTCTTCGCAGGGATTTTTTCACAAGCTGGCGAACACGCTCGCGTGTGATGCCGTGCTGCTCGCCTATTTCCTGTAAGTTCTTTGGAGACTCGTTTACTCCCAGCCTTGCCAAAAAGATACAGCGCTCCCGCACCGGCAAGCGCGTGCTTGCCGCTTCGTTGATATGATCTAAAAGCTGTAAGTAGAGTAAGTCGTACTTTCCGGTATCGCTCCCAAAATCCGTCTGAACGTTGTCGGGGTCAATGGATACCGGAGCCGTTTGCTCGGCGATAAAGTTCATTTTTTCAAGACGCGCCTTCTCCTCGAGTAAGAGGGGGGAAAACGGCTCGCCTTTGTCCGCGCTGTCGGTATAGAGCATCATTTGCATATAATTGCATAGCTGCTTGAAGCATTTTTTTCCGAAGTTGGGAATGCTCATAATTTGGCTGATCGGCAAAACAAAAAGCTCCGCAAAAGAGGAAATGTGGCTGCGGTAAAGAGCATTTTTCAGTCTGGTCGGGCAGGAACTGAAGTTGGCGTTGATATTAGCGCGGATCAATTCTTCTTTGAGAGATAGATATTTTGAAGCTACTTCCGTAGGATAGACGCCCTCGGCAAGAAGAAGTGCTTTTTCCGCGTCCTTCCCCTCGGGGCTTATGGGCGTGCATTCTTTCTTTTCTTTGCTCTTTGAGGGAGTTCTTTTGAGAGACATATCCTTGCTTTGAAACAGCTCTGCCGTCAGTGCCATATCGGTTGAAATGGCGGCCTCATTGTCTAACAAACGCGGAGAACATCCCTTGAATTTTACGAAAACGGTGTCGTTTTTTGTTAAAAAATAGCAAAAAAGGAATTTTCCTTCCTCGCCGATGCCGAGAATTTCTTCTCTTTCGTCAAATCTCACCTTCGGCATAAAGGCTTTTACACCTTCATATATGGCTAAAACTTGGCTTTCCTCATCGCTCGTCAGCGTATAGCCCGAGATCTTCATAGCAACACCTCCCAAAGACGTTTGCTTTAGTATAACACACAGAACCTTCGTATGTCAACCTTGACAGCAAAAGTAAGTGGTGCTATAATGATAGTGAATTACAAGATTTGCTAAACTTAAAGGAGAATCACTATGAGCATTGTAAAAAACGACCCCAAGTATAAGAATGGTCTTCTGCAAGCTATTCGCGCACAGCTGGAGCATAGAGCCTTTTGGCTTTACCTTCTTTGCGATGAGGCAAAGAAAAAAGGACTTGACCCCCGCGATTTCGCACCCGACGCCATAAAGCGTTGCGGCCTTTCGCAGGGAAGCGACCTTGTCAACAAGGGAAAGACCGATAGCTTAAAGGGGCTTCGCAAGACCCTTTTTACCAAGCCCGCGCAGCTCGTTTTTGAAATGAAGATCTTAGAGTCCACCGACGATAAACTTTCCATCGATTTCCATTACTGCCCGCTTGTCAAGGCTTGGCAGAAGGCAGGCTGTACCGATGAGGAGATCGCTATGCTTTGCGATATCGCCATGTGCGGCGACCACGGCATCGGTGAGTGCTATGGAAGCGTCCTCGACCTTCCCAAATGCATCGCCAAGGGAGACGATATTTGCGCCCTACGCTATCACAAAAAGGACGTAGAGGGCGAAAATGTTTGATTTTCAAAACAAGGTCGCCGTTATCACGGGCGGTGCGGCAGGCATCGGTCGTTGTATTGCACAGGCTTTTTCAGCCGCCGGCGCTCACGTGTGTGTCATCGATTTGCGCGAAAACGACTTTTTTGTCGGCGATATCGCCGACAAGGGCACACTGGAAGCCTTCGCAAAAAAGGTCGTCGCAACCTACGGAAGGGTGGACTATCTGATCAATAACGCTATGCCAAAAACCGTAGGAATCTCCTGTGGAAGCTACGAGGAATTTGAATATGCCTTAAAGGTCGGCGTTACCGCCCCCTTCTATCTTTCCAAGCTCTTTGCCCCCTATTTTGCCGAGGGTGCGAGCATCGTCAATATCTCCTCCTCGCGCGACCGTATGAGTCAGCCCGAAACCGAGAGCTACACCGCCGCAAAGGGCGCCATTTCCGCACTTACGCACGCCCTCGCCGTCAGCCTTGCGGGCAAGGTGCGCGTCAACTCCGTTTCGCCCGGCTGGATAGACACAAACGGTATGGTCTACGCGGGTGCCGACGCTACCCAACACCCCGCAGGGCGCGTGGGAAGCCCAGAGGATATCGCAAGTATGGTGCTTTACCTATGCTCCGATATGGCAGGCTTCATCACGGGTGAAAATATCTGCATCGACGGCGGTATGACGAAGCAAATGATCTACCACGGCGACTGTGGCTGGTCCTTCACCCCCGAAAATCAGTAAAAAGCAAAGTGACATTCACGGAATGTCACTTTATCAAACCGACTAAAAGGGCAGCGTCGCGCGCGACGTTGTTGAAATTTTAAAGGATCGCCCCATAAAAATATGAAGAAAATTATCGTCATCGGTTGCCCCGGAAGCGGAAAAAGCACCTTTTCTCGTGCCCTCGCCGCCAAAACGGGCATTCCGCTTTACCATCTCGATATGCTATACTGGAACGCCGACGGAACAACGGTCCCCAAAAGCGTTTTTCTCAACCGCCTCGCCGACGTTCTTGCAGGTGACGCGTGGATCATCGACGGCAATTACTCTTCCACCGTAGAGATGCGACTTTCCCTTTGCGACACCGTTTTCTTCCTCGATATGCCCGCAAGCGTGTGTCTTAACGGCATCAAGGAGCGACGCGGCAGGGCGCGCCCCGATATGCCGTGGATCGAAACCAAAGAGGACGAGGCATTCACCGAATTCGTCTTGCGCTTTGAGGAAGCCGAAAGACCGAAGCTCCTTTCCCTCTTTGAAAAATACCCCGACAAAACCGTCATCACCCTAAAAACACACGCCGAGGTCGATGCGTTTTTAAATAATTTAGCTTAACTCAAAGCCGATGAGAACTCTCATCGGCTTTTTTAAAAAGGATGCCTTAAAAACAGAAAAAGCTATTGACAAGCAAAAAAAACATATGATAGAATACGGACAGTGAATGCGACTTGAGCGTTGCCTCGTGCAATGGTGAGGAGGACTGTCGGAATGACAGGCCTATAGTCCCCTCCGACGTTCTCGTACTTTGGTCGCAGGCTCGTCAAACGATGAGATTATTGTCTTTTTTTGTTTGTATACGCCTGCGGTCTTTAGATCGCAGGCGTTTCTTTTTTCCATTTTAATAAGCAAAAGGAGGTTGTTCTTTGTTTGTTCGCTGTCACATCATCGTTTGACGGTGTTGTTTTGATTTATATTTAAAAGGAGATAAAATGAAATATTTCGAACTCAACATTAAGCAGGATATGCCGACTGTTGCGGAAGCTATGCGCCATTTGCAAAGCTCAATTGAACGCTTAAAACGCGAAAAATACGGGGTGGTACTGATCGTACACGGTTATGGAAGCACCGGCAAGGGTGGCGCGATCAATACAAAAGCTCGGCAATGGCTAAAGGCACAAGAGCGTAGCGGCAAGATAAAAAAGGTTATCTTTGGCGAGGATTTTTCACTATTTAATTTCGATGCTCTCGGACTAAAAAATCGTTGCCGCGAATTGGAAGTGCTACTAGATGTTTGCAACCACGGCGTAACGGTCGTAGAATTGTAATTTGAGGAGAGAAAAATGATTAGAAAAATGACGCTATCATTGAAGAACATCAACTATAAGCTTTTTTGGGCTCTTCTCGTGCTTGGATTTGCACCTACGGTTTATATCACTGTACGTGTGTTCTTTCTCGGTCAACTGCCGGGCGAATGGTCGTTTTCCATAGCAGGTCAGCTTTCTTGGGTTAATCTTCTCTATGAAGTGCTGAATGAGGCGATCATTCTCCCTCTGTTTTACTTCATAGGAAGGGTCAAGGATAACAAAAACGAGTTTGCTAACCGTGTGAGAACGGGTATGCTTATATCGCTTGGCGCATACGTCGTGCTTTCTGCTATTATGATAGCTTTTACAGAACCGATGTTAAAGCTTATGGCAACCGATCCAAGCATCCTTTCTGCCTCGGCATCGTACATACGCATAGAAAGCGTTGCGAACATTTTTGCTATACTCACGCAGTTTACGCTTGTCGCCCTTGTGACTGTCAACAAAAGTAAATATCTTTATGTGCTCACAGGCGCGAGGCTTATTCTTTGCTTGCTTTCCGACACCTTTCTCGTGTCCTCTCTGCCGATATCCGCAAATCTCGGTGTCAATGGCATTGGATACTCCAACATTATAGTAAACCTTATTCTTCTTGCCGTTTCGCTCCTTCTTCTTGTTAAAGAAAAAATTAACATTTTTGCAAAAACGAAGCTTGATTTTTCGTGGGCAAAGGAATTCTTCAAGATTGGAGGAATCTCCGGTGCAGAATCTCTCGTGCGCAATGTTGCCTATATGGTAATGATTGCACGAATGGTGAACGTTGTGGGAGAGCAGGGCACCTATTGGGTGGCGAACAACTTTATATGGGGCTGGCTCCTTTTGCCGGTCTTACAGCTTGGAGAGCTTATTAAACAGGAGGTCTCCGTCAACAAAGAAAACATCCGCAGAAACTCGCTCGGCTACTTCGGCATTACGGCAATTATCTCGGCTCTATGGTTTGCGAGCATTCCTGTGTGGAAGCCGTTTATGACGTACGTGCTTGGTTTCACAGATGTGGATAAGCTGTTCAACCTTGTGCTGCTTCTTGTCGGCTTCTACGTGCTCTACGCCGTTCAAAACGTTTTTGACTCTACGTTCTACGGTCTTGGCAAAACCAACTATATGCTTTTTGAATCTGTGGTGACCAATACGGTTTATTACGGTGTAGCCTTTATTTTCTACGTAACGGGGGTGTGGGTACCAACCCTTGACAGCATTGCCTTGCTCTTTGGCATAGGAAATGCTTTTGACAGCGTCGTCTCGCTCGTGGCGTATATGTTTCTGCTTAAAAAAGAGAAAATCAACATTTTAAGTGTTGAATAGAAAGCGGAAAGTAGGCTTTTGTACATAAAAACCACCGCTCCCCCTTGATTTTTCGCCGAAACTGTGGTATACTATACGGTGATAAAACGACAAAAGGAGACAGTAAAATGGGACATTTAACTGGAAAAACCGCGATCATTACGGGCGCGGGCTTCGCCGCGCTTGCTGACGGAAGATGCGGCTCGATCGGTTACGGTATCGCTACCGCTTACGCGAAGGAGGGAGCGAACCTCGTTATCACGGGCAGAAACGTGGCAAAGCTTGAAAAAGCAAAGGAAGAGCTTGAAAAGCTCTATGGGATCAAGGTCCTTGCCTTAGCGGCAGACATCAGTGCGGGCGCGGACAACGAAGCCACCGCCAATATGGTCGTAGCCAAGGCCGTCGAGGCTTTTGGCAGGGTCGACGTTCTGATTAACAACGCGCAAGCCTCCGCATCGGGCGTTACCATTGAAAACCACACCACCGAGCAGTTTGATTTAGCTATATATTCCGGTCTTTACGCAACCTTCTACTATATGAAGGCGGCTTATCCCTACCTTAAAGAAAGCAAGGGAACCATCATCAATTTTGCGTCCGGTGCAGGACTTTTCGGCAATTACGGTCAATGCTCCTATGCGGCGGCAAAGGAGGCGATCCGCGGTCTTTCTCGCGTGGCGGCTACCGAGTGGGCGAAGGACGGCATCAACACCAACGTGATCTGCCCCTTAGCGTGGACGGCTCAGCTTGAAAGCTTTGAGAAGGCATACCCCGACGCATTCAAGGCCAACGTTAAAATGCCCCCCGCGGGTCACTTCGGCGACTCCGAGCTTGAGATCGGTCGCGTTTGCGTTCAGCTCGCACACCCCGATTTTAACTACCTAAACGGCGAGACCCTCACGCTGGAGGGCGGCATGGGACTTCGCCCCTAATAAAGGAAAGAAGCAATCACTTGATTGCTTCTTTTTCTCGTTTTTCGGTCTTTTATCGAAAGGGAAGAGAAGTTACGGTAAAATCTCCCCGCAATCTATTGACAAACGCTTCAAATTATGATATAATGCCATCAACAACGTTTGAGCAAGAACCAGTACCCGAAATCCCAAGCGTCAGAGAGTTGTCGGACGGTGCAAGACAAAGGCTTGGCTTTGGCGAATTCCTCTTGTTAGTTGCGGATTGAAAGCCGACGGCGGTCGGCAAGTAGATTTTGCCGGGCGCGACCGTTACATCGCAAGAGTGTTTTCGCACTCAATGAGGCTTTTGCCGCGAGGCAAGGGCGAAGCAGAGTGGTATCACGGCGATCTGCCGTCCCTGCGTTTTTCTTCGGAAAAACGCAGTTTTTTATTGTCAAAATAATTTGCAGAGATAGAGGAAAACAAAATGAAAGAAAAATTAGAAGCATTACTTCGGGAAGGCACGGCGAGAATTGAAGCGGCGCACTCCGAAACCGAGCTGCAAGAGGTCAAGGGCGCGTTGCTTGGCAAGCAGGGAAGCGTCACCGAGCTTCTCAAGGAGATCCCTAAGCTTGACGTTTCGCTTCGCCCCGAAATGGGTAAGGCGATCAATAACGTCAAAAATCTGCTCTCTGAGCAGATTGAGGGCAGACGCGAGGCGCTGAAGCTCAAGGCGTCCGAAATTTCCCCCGACTTTGACTGCACCATCCCCGGCTTTGAGCCCCAAATCGGCGGATTGCACCCCATCACGCAAATGTGCTACGACCTCAACGACGCTTTTCGCTCCATGGGCTTCGAGGTCTTCTCGGGTCCCGAGATCACCAGCGAATACTACGCCTTCGATAACTTGAACTTCCCCCCCAACCACCCCGCACGCGAAAGCATGGATACCTACTGGCTTGAGGGTCACGACTCTGGCGCGGCAAACGATAAGCTTTGCCTGCGTCCTCACCTGACGGGCGACAGCGTAAGATATATGCAAACGCATAAGCCTCCCTATCGCTTCGTATATCCGGGCAGAGTTTACAGAAACGAGACCACGGACGCCCGTCACGAGCGCGCCTTCTTCCAATACGAGGCGCTGATCGTCGACAAGGACTTCACCTACACCGCGGGCAAGGTTATGATCAAGAGCATCCTTTCCAAGGTTTTTGGTCAGGACGTTCCCGTTCGTATGAGAGCGGGCTTCTTCCCCTTCGTTGAGCCCGGCTTTGAGATCGATATGGGATGTCTCGTTTGCGGCGGCAAGGGATGCAGCGTTTGCAAGCACGTGGGCTGGATCGAGATCATGCCCGGCGGCACGCCTCACCCCAACGTTCTTCGCGCGGCAGGTCTTGACCCCGACGAATATACGGGCTTCTACGTAAACATCGGTCTTGACCGACTCGTTATGATGCGTTACGGTGTTGACGACGTTCGTCTCTTTCACAGCACCGACCTCCGTTTCTTAAAACAGTTCCATTAAGGAGGACACAAACATGAAATTATCGCTCAATTGGATAAAGGATTACGTAAAGCTCCCCGACGATATGGATCTTTCGCGCCTTGCCTATGACCTTACGATGTCTACCGTTGAGGTCGAGGGTGCCGAAAACCTCGCGGAAAAGTTTGATAAGATCATCGTTGGAGAGATCAAGGAGGTCCTCCCCCATCCCAATGCGGACAAGCTCCGCGTTTGCCGTGTCGATATCGGCGAGGGAGAGATCAAGGATATCGTCTGCGGAGGCTCTAACCTGGAAGCAGGTATGAAGGTCGTTGTTGCCGCTCCGGGCGCTATGGTGCGCTGGCACGGTGAGGGCGAGCCCGTTGAGATCAAAAACGCCAAGCTTCGCGGCGTGGAGAGCTTCGGTATGATTTGTGCCGCCGTTGAGGTAGGCCTCGCCGATCTTTTCCCCGCATCCGATGACCACGAAATTATGGACGTCACCGCGTTTGACGCTCCCGCAGGCACCCCCATCGCCAAGGCGCTTGACCTTGACGATATCATTCTTGAGATCGACAACAAGTCGATGACCAATCGCCCCGACCTTTGGGGTCACTACGGCATCGCAAGAGAGCTTGCCGCTCTCTATGACCTGCCCCTCGCTTCCTTTGAGAAGTACGTTCCCGAAACCACCGAGGAATACGACGTAAGAATTAAGGACGTTGACCGTTGCCCCCGTTACATCGGCGCAAAGGTAGAGGGTCTTTCGGTAAAGCCCTCGCCCTTCAAAATGCAGAGCCGTATCTGGCGCGTCGGCATGCGCCCCATCAACGCCCTCGTTGATGTAACCAACTACGTTATGCTTGCCACGGGTCAGCCCACCCACGTGTTCGATTCCAACCACATCATCGATCACATTGAGGTAAGACGTGCGTGCGATGGCGAGAAGCTTCAGCTTCTTAACGATAAGGACCTCGCCCTTTCCACCGACGACCTCGTGATCGCCGACGCGGAGGGCGCCGTAGCGCTCGCAGGCGTTATGGGCGGCGCGAAGGACGCCGTTCTTCCCGAAACCGAGAGCGTGATCCTTGAGGTTGCCAACTTTGAGTCGCGCGGCGTTCGCCGCACGGCGCTCCGCTACGACAACCGCACCGAGGCATCCTCGCGCTACGAAAAGGCGGTCGATCCCGAGCGCTGCGACCAAGCACTTTCTCTGGCCATGCAGCTCTTTTCCGAGCTTTATCCCGATATGAAGGTCACTGCCTTTAAGGACCTCTACGAAAAGAAGCTCGAAAGAAAAGAGATCGACGTGGAGTTTGATTGGCTTGACAGACGTCTTGGCAAGCGTATCCCCCAGGATATCGTAGCGAAAAAGCTCGGTACGATGGGCTTTGACGTGACCTTCACCGAGAAGGGCATGCACATCGTTGTTCCCACGTGGCGCTCCACGGGCGACGTTTCCATCAAGGCAGATATTATGGAAGAGGTTGCCCGTATGTACGGCTACGAGAACTTTGAGGCAACCACCATCACCACCTCCTTCGACGGTGCCATCAACCAGCTCGGCGTGGACCTCGTTCGCAAAATCAAGGAGTATCTTGCCTTCCGTTGCAATATGCAAGAGATCTTCACCTATCCTTGGATGACCGACGAGTTTGTAAACGCACTTTTCCCCTCGACCGACGGCATTCTCGCACTCGCAACGCCGCCCTCTCCGAACGAGAAATATATCCGCTCCTCGCTCCTTCCCAACATCTGCAAGGCAATCGTAAAGAACGAGCGCAATTTCAGCGAGTTTGATATTTTTGAGGAAGCACAGATATTCCTTGATAGCGACTACACCTCCGACTACGCGGGCGAAAAGCTTCCCGCGCAGAAGAAGCACCTCGGCTGCGCCTTCGTTGGCTCGCCCGACCGTGTAGGTGAGCTTTTCCGCAAGGCAAAGGGTGTAATCGGATCGATGCCTCGCTTTACGCATATGGAGGGCTTCACCTTCTCTAAGGTGGAAAAGCCCTATTGGGCAGACGAAACGGTTTGGCTGAACATTATGCTTGGTGAAAAGAAGATCGGCGACCTCGCGCTTCTTTCGAAAAAGGCGGCACTTGCTTGCGGCATCAAGGTGCTTTCTGCCGTTCTCGTTGAATTGGATATGGACGCTCTTGTTCCCTTCAAGTCCAGAACCAACCGCTACGAGCGTATGCCCGAATACCCGATGAACGATTACGATATCTCCTTCCTTGTGGATTCTATGGTCAAGTGGGACGATATCTACTCCGCCGTGATGGCAAAGAAAAACGAGTTCTTGCGCGGCGTGAAGTTCGTTGATGAGTATAAGGGCAAGCAGATCCCCGCGGGCAAAAAATCCGTTACCATTCGCCTTGTGATCGGCTCCGACGAAAAGACCCTTACGGGTGATGAGATTGAGCAGATCGCAAACAGCGTTCTTAAGCGCATCGCTAAGACCACGGGCGCAGAGATCCGCAGTTAAACAAAGCCCCCCTCTCCTCAAAGTATTCCGCGAGGAGAGGGATTTTTAGTTATTTTTACGATTGACAAAAAGCGACAAATGCAGTATAATGGGTGTATCTATCCGAGAATTGAGGTAAAGATTATGAATTTTTTAGAAGAGCGCATTTTAAAGGACGGCGTTGTGAAGGAAGGAAACGTTCTGAAGGTGGATAGCTTCCTCAATCACCAAATGGACGTGGCGCTTCTTGATGAGATCGGCGAGGAATTTCACAGACGTTTTTCGGATCTGGGGATCACGAAGGTGTTAACGATCGAGGCGTCGGGTATTGCCATCGCCTATGCCGCCGCGCGTAGCTTCGGTGTTCCTATGGTCTTTGCCAAAAAGGCGAAGAGCATCAATATCGACGGTGATATGTATACCGCCGAGGTGGAATCCTTCACGCATAAAAATAAAAATCAGGTCATCGTTTCGAAAAAGTTTCTTTCAAGCGACGATAAGATCCTCATTGTTGACGATTTTTTGGCAAACGGCTGTGCGCTCCAGGGACTGATCTCTATCGCGGAGGCGGCGGGCGCTACTGTCGAGGGCATCGGCATCGTGATCGAAAAGGGCTTCCAGTTTGGCGGCAGAAGCATTCGCAATCTTGGCTACCGCTTAGAATCGCTCGCTATCGTGGAGTCTATGGACGCTGAAAGCAAAACGGTCGTTTTCCGTGAGCAAAACAAATAAAAGCGCATATGACCGATAGAAAAAGGACAGAGAAAATTCTCTGTCCTTTTTGCTTTTACCGCTCTTCTCGGAAATAAGACAGACCAAGAGAGGCGGGCGGTTGATTTTCCTTTTTGTTCTTGATGCTGACAAAAACCAAAACGATAATGGTAACGAGGTAGGGAAGCATCTGAAGCAAGGGCGTTGCGCTCATGCCGAGGTTGATGCCCAGAAGGGTGGGAATTCTCGTTCCTGCCAGGTACAGCATACCGAAGATGATAGAGCCGAAAATACTGATGAGGGGTCTCCACAGCGTGAAGATAACGAGCGCAACCGAAAGCCAGCCGAGACCTTCAATGGTCTTGTATGCCTCAACAGAGCCCATAAAGTCCATAATATAGTATAAGCCGCCAAGCGCCGCAATACCGCTTCCAATGCAGGTGGCGCCGTATTTGTAGGCGGTAACGTTGATGCCCACAGCGTCTGCCGTGGCGGGGTTTTCACCCACAGCGCGCAGGTGTAAGCCCACTCTCGTGCGAGAAAGAACGTAAGCCGCGATTAGGGCAATCGCGATCGCCACATACATCATAATGCCCCAATACTTTAAGCCGTTAGATGCCGTTGCAAAGGGGGCGCGGAAGAATTTGAGCGCGTAGAGATAATTTTTGTGAGCGTTGATCGCCATGCCGTTCATAATGTACTTGGTCACGCCGACACCGAAGGTGGTCATCGCAAGACCCGTAACGTTTTGATTGGCCTTCAGCGTAACGGTAAGGAAGCAGTAGATAACACCCATAAGAGCGCCGCCGATCAGAGCGGCAACAATGGCAATGGGAACAACTGCAAATCCAAGGCCACGGCAAAACTTGAGGGCGAGGCAACCGAAAGCGCCGCCGATACACATAATGCCGGGAATTCCAAGATTGAGGTGTCCCGCTTTTTCGGTTAAAATTTCTCCGGTGCATCCGAGCAAGAAGGTCATACCGAGTGCAACCGAGGTCAAAAGGTAATCTAAAAACATCATTGCTCGTTTTCTCCTTCCTCGTTAGAAATTTCCGCTTTTGCGGGAGTGGGCTCTTCCTTCTCCTCGTCGCGAGGCTTTCGTTTTAGCTGGTAGCCGACAAAGAACTCACAGCCGATAACGAAGAAGAGCACAATGCCGATCACCATGCTGGGGAAGGACGAGTCGATATTGAAGGTCGTCGTGACCTGTGCCGCACCGCGATCAAGGAAGGTGATAAAAGCACCGGTTCCGATCATGACCAGCGGATTAAACTTGGCAAGCCAAGAAACCATAATGGCAGTAAAGCCCATACCGCCAACCGAGGTGACCGCAACCGAGTGGTCAAGAGCGCCTACGATCAAAAAGCCCGCGAAGCCGCAGATCGCGCCTGACATAAGCATCGTGCGGATAATGACCTTCTTTACGTTGATGCCGATATATTTGGCGGTGTTTTGAGATTCGCCTACAACGGAGATCTCATATCCGTGCTTGGTATGCTTTTGATAAACGTAAATCAGTGCCGTCAAAACAAGCACAAGAAGAATGACAAGAAGATTTTCGTGACCGATCACGGGGAGATGACCTCTATCAAGTCGACCGAGGACGCTGGAGCCGCTGGGGGTCCAAAGAAGAAGGAAATAAGCGACAAGACCCGAAGCCACGTAGTTCATCATCAGCGTAACGAGGGTTTCGTTCGTGCCCCAAAATGCCTTGAAGAGAGCGGGAAGTCCGCCCCAGATCGCGCCGACCAATACGGCGGCAATCAGCATAAAGACGATAAGGAGCCATTCGGGAAGCCCCTTGCAGTAAATAACAACGGCAACGGCGGCGAGTGCGCCGATCAGCGTCTGACCCTCAGCGCCGATGTTCCAAAAGCGCATCTTAAAGGCGGGGGTAATGGCAAGGGCGATGCAAAGAAGCATGGCGGTGTCCTTTGCGAATACCCAAACTCTTGCCCACGTTCCGAAGGCACCGTCAAACATCGTGCCGATAAAGCGGAGCGGGTCGGCGTCGATCATAAAGATCGCGAGAATGGAGCAAAGAAGAATGGCGGCAAGCACCGCAATTACACGGAAGAGTATGGATTTCCAAAGGGGAAGAGCGCTTCTTTTGATCACGTGGAAGGGAAGCTCAAGCTTTTTTTCACGGTTTTTCATTTACTCTGCCTCCTTCTCATCGTCAAAATCGGTCTTTGTCATCAAAAGTCCGACCTCTTCCTTGGTGACGGTCCTGCCGTCAACGATGCCGGTCACTCTGCCGGCGCATATAACCATAATTCTGTCGCAAAGCTCAAGAAGTACGTCAAGATCCTCTCCGACGAACACCACGGCAACGCCGTTTTCCTTCTGCTCGGTGAGCAGGTTGTATATGGTGTAGGAGGAGTTGATATCAAGACCGCGCACGGGGTATGCCGCCATAAGCACCGAGGGGGCGGCGGCGATCTCGCGTCCCACCAAAACCTTTTGGACGTTACCGCCCGAAAGACGTCTTACGTAGGTGTGTGTGCTGGGCGTGGAGACACCAAGCTCTTTTACTACCTTATCGGCAAGCGCACTCGGCTTTTTCCTGTCAAGGAAAAGAAGGGAGTTGCTCTTTCGGTAGCTGCGGAGCATCATATTGTCAACGATGTCCATATTGCCTACAAGACCCATACCGAGTCTGTCCTCGGGAACAAATGAAAGTCGGACACCGACCTCGCGGATCTCTAGAGGCGTTTTGTCGCGCAAATTCATCACGTCGTCCTCGTTGAAAAGGACGCGTTCGTCGTTGATCAGCTTGCGGATCTGCGCGCGGCTCATACCGGTGAAGTCCACAACTGTGCCGTCCTTGTAATGGAATTTTCCCTCGGCGGCAAGCGCGATGACCTCTTTTAAGGTCTTGTGGTAAAGGGAAACGGGGAGTCCCTTCTTGGGACGGTTGAAGATGATCTCGCCGCTCTGTGGCTGCTTTAGTCCCGCGATCACCTCCAAAAGCTCACGCTGACCCGAGCCCGCAATGCCCGCAATACCGATGATCTCGCCCGCACGCGCGGTAAAGGAAATATCGTCAAGAACCTTGACACCCTCGTCGTCGGTCAAGGAAAGATGGCTTACAACAAGTCTGTCACATACGTTTTTAGGCTCGGGGCGAGCGATGTTTAAGGCAACCTTTTTGCCCACCATCATTTCCGTTAATGCCTCTGCGGTCGTCTCGGCGGTGTTTACGGTGTCGATATGCTCACCCTTGCGCAGAATGGTTACTCTGTCGGAGATGGCAAGCACCTCGTGAAGCTTATGCGTAATAATAATGATGGATTTTCCGTCCTCACGCATTTTTCTGAGCACGTCAAAGAGACGGTCGGTCTCTTGCGGTGTTAAGACTGCCGAGGGCTCGTCCAAAATCAGAATGTCGGCACCGCGATATAGCACCTTAACGATCTCCACCGTTTGCTTTTCGGAAACGGACATATCGTAGATCTTCTTATTGGGATCGATGCGGAAGCCGTATCTGTCAGCGATCTCTTGCACACTCGCCGACACTTTTTCAATATCGTAGCGCTCGGAGGAGCTGTTGCCCAAGATCACGTTTTCTGCCGCGGTGAAAAGATCTACCAGCTTAAAATGCTGATGGATCATACCGATGCCGTACTTGAATGCATCGGCAGGCGAGTGGATGCTGACCTCATTTCCGTCGATATAAATATTTCCCGCATCGGGATAATAAATGCCGGCGATCATATTCATCAGCGTCGTCTTGCCGCAGCCGTTTTCGCCCAACACAGCAAGGATCTCGCCGCGATAAACGGTAAGGTCCACGTTGTTGTTGGCAACGATGCTGCCGAAGGTCTTTGTTACGCCCTTCATTTCAAGAGCAATTTGCTTAGCCATGAAGCTTCCTCCGTGAAAAAGAATTTTTCTACAAAACCCAATCAAGCGACTGGAGAAAAGACTCGAGTCGCTTGATTGGATCTTGTAAATGAGGGAACAAGCGGGGGCGTACCCCCCGCTTGTTCTTGGGGTTGAATAAAAACCCGAGGGGTGGATCAGAACTTCTCGTTGAGAAGCGTGATGCCGTCGATTCTAAGATCGAAGTAAGGAGCACTTCTGTACTCGGACTCCAAGAATACGCCGTTTTCAACAACGTCGGTGTCAGCCGTGAATGCTGCATCGGTGTCAACGTCAGCCTTGTGGTCCTCAGCGATCTTGTTGCCGCCAACGGTGAAGGCGTTGGTGTCGAACACCTTGATTTCACCATTCTTCAGCTTGCCTGCGATCTCCTGGATCTTCTCGAAGGTGCCCTCAGCAGCAGCGGTCTTGTTTACGCCGGTGAGCACAACGGAGCCCTCTTCAATGCCGCCGCACCAGTCGTCAGCGATAGCCTGGTTGGTGCAAACCTGCTTGATGATATAGAGATAGTAGGGAGCCCAGTCGATTCTCGAGGAAACGATGAAGGTAGCAGGGCAGGACTCGTCGGTAGAGCCGTTGTAGGAAACGTTGGGAACGCCTCTTTCCTCGCAAACGGAGGGAGCGCCCATAGAGTCAGCGTGCTGAGAAATAAGAACGCAACCGTTGTTGATCAGAGCGGTAGCAGCTTCCTTTTCCTTGATCTCATCGTACCAAGAGCCGGTGAACTGAACGTCCATGGTTACGGTGGGGCAAACAGACTTTGCGCCGAGATAGAAGGAGGTGTAGCCGGAGATAACCTCTGCGTAGGTGAATGCGCCTACGTAGCCCATCTTCGCCTTGTCAGCGGTGATCTTGCCGTCTTTGATCATCTCGTTGAGCTTAAGACCTGCGGCAACGCCTGCAAGGAATCTACCCTCGTAGATGGATGCGAATGCGTTGTGGAAGTTGGGGGTCTCTTCAGTGTGAGCCGTAGTACCCGTAGCATGGCAGAACTGAACCTCGGGGTGCTTCTTAGCAGACTCGAGAAGGAAGGACTCGTGGCCGAAGGAGTTTGCGAATACGATATCGCAGCCCTGGTCAACGAGGTCATCGGCAGCCTCGGTGCAAGCCGCGGACTCGTCGATGTTCTTCTTGTAAATAACCTGTGCGTCGGTCAAACCAAGAACGGTTTTGATCTTTTCAACTCCGTTGATGAAGTTGAGGTCGTAGGTCGAAGCTTCATCATGAAGGCAGATAACACCCAGCTTGAAATCAGCGGGGATCTCAAAATCCTTCGTGAGGGAAACCTCGGTGAGGGGAGCGCCGGTCATGTCAGAAACAACCTCGTCGGGCGAGCAAGAAGCAAAGGAAACCGCGAGAGCACTGAGCATTACCACTGCAAGAACCAGAGATAAGACTTTCTTGAACATTGTAATGTTCCTCCTTAATTTTGTAATCGCAGATTTACAACTGCGAATTGCCTACATTTTACCACATTTTTTTGCATTTGTCAACAAATAAAGTGATAGTTTATGCGTTTTTATTCATATATATAAATACCATTAAAAGGACTTGACGGAAAAATACGATAAAGCGTGGAATTCTGCCTGTCTTTTTCTCTTATTTTCGAAAAGCGCTTTCTCTTTGTTAAAATTACCAAAAAAATAAAAATTTTTTTAAAAATACTATTTACATTTCACAAATAGTGTGCTATAATAAAGATGCAGCCGAAGGGTGCAAAAATGAAAAAAGCGAGGTATCAGTATGAAGCTTATCATAACGGGCAGACAGATGAACGTTTTTGAGAGCACGAAGGAAATGGCTGAGAAAAAGCTTGCCAAGCTCGACAAGTTTTTTGACGAAAGTGCTGAGATGACCGTCTCCTTCAGCCACCGTCACGGTCTTGAAATGGTCGAGATCACCGTTCGCACGGGAAGCCTCGTTTTTCGCGGCGAGGAGGGAAGTGACAGCTTCGCAAGCTCCGTTGACCGCGCGGTAGAAGCTCTTGAGCGTCAGATCCGCAAAAACAAGACCCGTCTTGAAAAGCAGATCCGCTCCGACGGTATCAGGATCGCCGATGAGGATTTTGGTGACGTTGAGGAGGAGCCTGAGTTCCGTATCCGCAAAAAATCCTTCCCCGTAAAGCCGATGTCGGTTGAGGAAGCCATTATGCAAATGAACCTTCTCGGTCACGATTTCTTCGTCTTTTACGATGACGCGGAGCACGAGTGCTGCGTGGTCTACAAGCGCCGCGACGGCGACTACGGTCTTATTGTTCCCTCTGAGGAATAAAGCTGCCCTCAAAACAAAAAAGGGATAGCCGTGTGCTATCCCTTTTCTAAGAAGCTTAAAGACCAAGCTCGTCAACGGACTTGCAGATGCTTGCGATAAGCTCGCTCTTTCTTTCGCAGATTGCCTTCATTTCGGCAACCTCGTCAGCGGAGAAGCGGTCAAGCTCGCCGTCCTTGAGCTTGCCCTTGTACATGCGGTCAACCGTAAGCGCAAAGGCAATGTCAATGGCAGCAAGCTCGCTCTCTCTTTCGCAAACGAGCAGGTTGCTCTTGCCCTGAAGAAGCATCTCCACAGCATGCTCACCCATGCGTGTACCGAGGATACGGTCACGAAGCGTGGGAACACCGCCGCGAACAACGTGCGCGAAGCGAGCAAAACGGCTCTCAACACCCGTTTCCTTCTCGATCCTTTCGGTGAGAGCGGGAGCGAAATCGTTGCCCATGCCCTCGGAAACCACAACGATGAAGTTGCGCTTGCCGAGCTTGCGGGAGGTGCGGATCTTGTTCAAAAGTGCCTCCTCGTCAAAGGGAAGCTCGGGAATGATAACGGCGGTAGCGCCCGAAGCGAGTGCCGTGTATGCGGCAATGTCGCCCGCGTTTCTGCCCATCGCCTCAACAACGTTGCAGCGCGCGTGCGATTCGCAGGTGTCGCGCAAGCGGTCGATCAGGTCAAGAGTAGTATTCATCGCGGTGTCAAAGCCGATGGTGCTGTCGGTCGCGGTAACGTCGTTATCAATGGTGCCGGGAAGCGAAATGCAGGGAATACCACGCGCGCAAAGGTCGGAAGCGCCACGGAAGGTGCCGTCGCCGCCGATGGCAACGATACCGTCAATGCCGAGCTCGCGGCAGGAGGCAATAGCCTTTTGCATGCCCTCCTCGGTCTTAAACTCAGGGCAACGGTCCGAATAAAGCACCGTGCCGCCGTGGTTCATCATATTGGAAACGTCGCGCTTTCCGAGTATCTTCACGTCGCGGCTGATAAGACCCGAGTAGCCGCGATAAATACCAACGACCTCAACACCGTGGGCAAGAGCCGCACGGGTAACCGCACGAACGGCAGCGTTCATACCGGGAGCGTCGCCGCCCGAGGTCAGAACACCGATTCTTTGAAATTTTTTCATAGCTTTTCTCCTTGGTATCATATATGAGAATTTTTTAACAAATCGGAAAAATGTTATCTCTGTTATTATACAATAGTTTTCCGCATTTTTCAAGTGAAAACGCAAAAAAAGTAAAAAAAACGCCACAAAATCATTTTTCGCGCAGAAAAGAAAAAATCCTTGTAAAATCTTGACAAAATGCAACGAAAGGTGTACAATGGTAAAGGTAACTTTTGAATAGAAAGGAAGAACGGCATTGGCAAAAACCATCACGCTTGCATCCGCTGTCGGCGGATGCGGAAAAAGTACTCTTGCGGTATCTCTTGCGTATGCGCTTGCCGCCCGCGGAAAACGGGTTCTGCTGGTTGATCTTTCCTTTCCTTCGCCCACGCTCGCCTCTCTTTGCTCCGTCAGCGAAAGCGTAATTTACACCGTTTTCGATCTTGCGGACGGAACGGTCGACGCTGACACGCTTCTTTTGCCTGTTCTCTCCAAAAAGGGAGAGGCGGAAAGAGCCTGCATCGCGCTTGCCCCAATGCTCCCCAGCCTTTGCCCGCGGTGCGACGGTATCGGCGAGGCGGTAAAGGCGCTTTCCTCATTACCCTCAGCAGATTTTGTGATCGTGGATGCGTCAGTTGACGCCTATCTTCACCTCGCGCCCGTCTCGGACGAGCGTGTTCTCTTGACCGATGCGCGTGAAAGCTCTCTTTTTGCCACTGAGTCGATGGCGTTTTCCGCGTCAAGAGAATTTCCCTTTACGTATTTCGTTTTGAAAAGCTCTCTTTTAGGGGAGAGAATACGGAAGGATGAGCCTCTCGTTGATATGATCGACCGTGTGTCGCTTCCGCTTTTGGGGATCCTGCCACACAGCGACCGTATGTTCGATGCGGGTCTCCTTTCACAAAAGAAGCACGCGCGCGAGCCCTACGCGCGAGCCGTAAGCAATATTGCCGCAAGGCTTATGGGCGAAAGCGTACCGCTTCTTCGCGGTATTACCCTCGAAGGAATTTCACGTCGCCGCTTTTTTGAAAGATGCGACGAAAGATAAGACAGAATAAGGAGATATCAAATGGATATAGCTATCATAGCCGACGACACCAAAAAAGAGCTTATGACGCAGTTTTGCATCGCGTACTGTGGGATCTTAGCCCGTCACCACCTTTGCGCCACGTCTGTAACGGGCAAGTATATCTCTGATGCGACGGGGCTTGAGATCGAGCAGCTGATGAGCGGGCTCGACGGTGGAAGCGAGCAGATCGCCGCCCGTATTGCTTATAACGAGATCGACCTTTTCTTCTACTTCAAGAGCACCGAGCCGAGCCTTATGGGCGAGTCAAGCTCGGATTCCGACCTTTTGCGCCTTTGCGATATTTATAACGTCCCCGTTGCCACCAACATTGCAACGGCGGAGGCGCTCGTTATGGCGCTTGACAAGGGCTACCTCGATTGGCGTGATCTTGTCAACCCCAGATCGAAATACAACCGAAAGGACGTATAAGGAAAAAGCGGCACACCTGATGCCGCTTTTCTTTCGAGAAATATGAAAATTCAGTATACATCGAGCATCGTGCGCTATGCGGGCGATTTCCCCACGCTTTCCGCGTTTTTGATGTGCCCCACACCGAAGGAAAGCGACAGCGAAAGCTTCCTCTCGCGCGCCGAGGGCACGCTTTCGGGCAGCCAAAGCGCCCTTTCTCTTTCCTATAAGGAGGAGGACGGAAGCGCTGTAAGCCTTTCCTATAACGGCGAGGAGCTGTTCTTCAAAAGAGCCGCCACCGCCTCGCATTTTAAACGGGGAAGCGTCACCGCCTTCTCGCATATGACGGATATGGGAGCGCTTCCCATTTCCGCCTACACCACCCGGCTTGACGTTTTGGAGCGAGAGGGAATGCTTCTTTTAACGCTTACAGCGTATATGCACGTCTCGGGAATGGTACAAAAAACAACGATGAAATGGAAGATCTCTTAAAAACGAAGAAAGAAAGGAGTCGCTATGCAGTTAAGCGAGTTAAAGGAGCGCATCAAAAAGGGTAACGTCCTCGGCGTTTACGTTTTCGCGGGCGAAGAGGATTACTTAAAGCGCCATTATCTTGGCGAATTTCGCCGCATCCTTGTCAGCGATGAAGCATCGGCACCCTTTTCCCATTTCGTTTTTGAGGGTGCGTCCTTTGACCTTGAAAAAATGTCCGATGCTGTCTCTACCCCCTCCTTCTTCGGTGGCGATAAGCTGATCGAATGGCACAACGCCGATTTCGATAGGCTCGGAGAAAAGGATATCACCGCGCTGGAAGCCTTCGCTGAAAGCGTGAAGCAAAGCGCTGACAGTGCCGTTGTTTTCTTCGTGACTCCCGACGCTCTGGATCTCGGCACCGAGCGTCGCCCCTCCAAGCTTGCCGCGCGCCTTTGTAAGTTTTTAGAGCTCGTTGATTTTCAAAAATCGGGCGACGGTGCGCTCGCCTCTTGGATCCACCGCCATTTTTCCGCCGAGGAGATATCCGTTCCCGCCTCTCTTCCCGCCGCAATGATCGAGCGCGTCGGACATTCTATGGATATCCTCGCCTCTGAGATCGATAAGCTTATCTGCTACGCCAAGGCGAATGGCCTTTCCGCCGTTGGCGAAAGGGAAATGGACTTCGTATGCATCAAAACTGTGGAGAGCGATGCCTTCAGTCTTTCGAACGCTATGCTCGACGGACGAACCGAGGACGCCTACCTCTATCTCGGCGATATGAAAAAAAGAAAGCTTGACCCCATTGTCGTGCTTTCTCAGATCTCTCGCCTGTACGGCGATATGCTCGCCGTTCTGGCGCTCGCGGAGGAGGGAATGCCCTCAAAGCAGATCGCCACGCACCTAAAAATGCACGAGTATAAAACGGGGCTATACCTGAACGCCGCCAAAAAATGCGGTGTTGCCACTCTTGAAAAAAGATTGGCTCTTTGCGCCGAGATCGACGCGAGTCTCAAAAACGGAAGCCCCTCGTATAACGGGCTGGAACGGTTGGTTGCCGAAAGCACCAATTAAATAGCACAACAAAAAAGTCGGTACGAAGCGAAAGCCGTACCGACTTTTTTCTTTGTAGAATTTAGAAGGGTTCAGAGCGTATACTCTCTATTAAATTCCATAATCATTCCGCCCTCTATACGATCGGCAAACAGATGCGGATCCTCCGCGTTGGAAGCGAACATATCGTAATGATTGGGAACGCTCAGCCGAGCGCCGATCCTTTTCGCGATGACGAGTGCTTCCTCAACGTTCATATTTCCAAGCTTGCCATTGATACAGATAAACGTAACGTCGGGAGAGTATTTCGCAATCTCGAAAAGCCTTTCGTTATACAGCGTGTCGCCGCTGAAATAAAGCACCTTCCCCTCGCACCTTACGATCACTCCGAAGGCCTCTACCGTATGGTCGGCAAAAACTGCCGTTATCTCAAAATCGCCCACGCATACGCTCTCTCCCTCGCCAAGGGTGATGGAGTTCTTTTTGCCGAGAGATGAAAGCTTCTCTTTTCCGCCGCCGGTCGTGATGAAAAGCTGCCTTTCATTGATCTCGCTCACCGTGTCGGGATCAAGATGATCGAGGTGGTCGTGGGTGCATATGACCGCATCACAGCAAATATTCGCAGGATTTAGCGGTATAGGCAAGCATCTCGGTCTGCCCGCCACTCGGTTTACGCTGTCCGAAAGGTATGGGTCGATCATGATCTCGCTCTTTTCGGTTTTCAAAGCGTATCCGCTCTGTCCCAAAGGCCTGATGATCATTGCACGCTCTTACCCCCGTCCACGTAGATGCTTTGTCCTGTGATATACCTTCCGTCGTCGGAGCAAAGAAGGGAAACGATTCCTGCGCAATCCGCAGGCTCTCCGTAAAAGCCCACGGGGATGCTGTCGGTTACCTTTTTGGCGTAGGCGGTGTCGGAGAGCGCCTCCACGTTTCGATCCGTATAAATGACACCCGGAGCTACGTTGTTCACCGTGATGCCGTTTTTTGCCAACTGCAACGAAAGAGACTGCATCATATTGGTCTGTGCCGCCTTGGATGCCGAGTAAACGAGCATATCGGGATGCGGCTTTGCCTCTTGCACCGAGCCTACGGTAATGATCCTACCCCAGCCCTCGTTTTTCATATGAGGTGCCACCGCCTGAATAAGCAGCATAGAGGAAATAAAATTACAGTTTAGCTGCTCATAGCACGCCTCGGCGGTTATCTCTTGCCAAGGAGTGCGATGCTGAACGGATGCGTTAAGAACGAGAACGTCAATGCCTTCGAGCGCTTCGCAAAGCTTTTTCGTTGCCGTCAGATCGCATAGATCGGCACACATAATGTGTGCTTTTCCGCCCTCTCTCTCGATTTCATCCTTTAATGCTTTGATGTGAAGGCTCTCCTTTACTCCGTGAAGGATCACGCGAAATCCGTCTTTTGCTAAGCGGAGGGCAACCGCCTTTCCGATCCCTCTGGACGAGCCTGTAATAAATGCCGTTTTCATATCCACCTCGTCAAAGCGCCGTTTGCGTATCGTTGGGGTCACCGTTTTTAGCAAGATCGTATTCCTTCGACCAGTCGAGATCGCGGTATTCCTCTCCTCTTGGGTCGTTCTTTATCCAATCGAGAAGCATATCGAGCATTTCCTCGCTCCACGTGTTTTTGTCAATTTGTGCGGTAGTGAACTTACCTTGGCATATCATTTCAAAGCCGAAATCGTCCTTCACGTGCGTTTTTGCCGCACCCTCCACCACATCGGCAACCAGATGCGCGGGGATAAACAGCACGCCGCCGCCCGCGCCGAAAACAACGTCGCCGGGCAGGCAAACCGCGCCGCCGAAGCTCGTGATATCGTTCCAGTCCTTCATCACAAACTCGCGAATAGGCGTGGGGTCAATGCCACGGTAATATACCTGAACGTCGGGCACCTTCTTCATCTGCTCGACGTCGCGCACGCCGCCCCAGATCACGGCACCGCCCGTTTTGGTGCGGTTATGTAATGCGGTAGTCAGGTTTCCGCCGAGAAAGGTGCCTTTGTAGATCTTATCGTACATATCGCAGACCACAACATCACGCTCTACAAGGGAGTCGATAACCCATTGATTATAGTTACCCTTCAGTCCGTCCTCCGCACCGCGGTTAAACTGAACCTCGTGCAGATCGGGACGGGTAGGAGCATACGTGCAGGTAACGGCACGGCCGATGAGTTTTCTGCCGTCATCGTGCAGAGTATGCAGAGGGGCAAGCCCACCGCCTACGAACTGATGCTCATAGCCTAAAACAAAGATAGGCTTCCAGACCTCCTCCAGCGTCATTCCGTAGAGGGCATCCAGATACTTGTCAGCAACCTTCGGTCTGCCGTCGGGGAATCTTTCTCCCTTCCACAAAGGAGTCAAGGCGATAATTTTTTCTCTGTCGTTAAAGTTCATCATTCATCAGCTCCATATTCTGTCGTTTGAAAATTCCTTGTTCCACTCATCCGTAGGCTCAAAATATCCGGGGATGTTTGGATTGATATGCGCCCGAAGAACCTCCTCGTTCAAGTCGTCAAAGCCAAGTCCGGGCTTTTCGGGAACCTTGATAAAGCCGTTTTTGAAGATAGGATTGTCGATGCCCGTAACCATATCTGCCCACCAAGGAACGTCTACCGAGTGGAACTCAAGAGCCAGCACGTTGTGCATGGCAGCCGCCGTCTGCACCGCCGCAAGGCAAGCCACGGGGCTTTCTGCCATATGAATTGCCGTTGCCACGCCGTGCTCATCGGCAATGTCCGCGATCTTTTTCAGCTCCAGCGCGCCGCCGCAGGTGAGTATATCGGGGTGAATGACCGAAACACCGCCCGCCTTGATGAGCGTTTCGAAGCCTTCCTTTAAATAGATGTCCTCGCCCGTGCAAACGGGAATCGTCGTGCTGTTTTTGAGGCGCACGTACTGATCGGTATACATCCACGGTACCATATCCTCGATCCAAGCAAGGTTGTACGGCTCCATTCTGCGAGCAAATCTAATGCAGTCCTCCACACAGATGTGACCGAAATGGTCGATAGCGAGAGGCACCTCATAGCCGATGACGTCGCGCACCTCTTTTACGTAATTTTCAAGGAAAGCAAGACCCTTTTCGGTCAGATGGATGCCCGTGTGCGGATGCGCGGTGGTCACGATCGAATAGCTCTTTTGATGCTTTACCATATCTGCCGTCACACTTCCGCCTTGCACGTTGAGAATGTGGGAAGCATATTTTTTCATGTCCTCAATAAATCCAAGAGGGGCGTTGATCGTTCCCGGCTCGTCAAGCAGAAGACCGATGCCAAGGTCCATTTTAAGGAAGGTGAAGCCCATCTCCATTCTCTTTTTGAGGGCAAGACCCATATCGTGTCCTGTGTGCTTGCCGTCAACATCGGTGTCGCAGTAAACGCGGATCTCGTCACGGAATTTACCGCCGAGAAGCTGGTAAAGCGGCACACCGTATGCCTTGCCCGCAAGATCCCAAAGTGCGATCTCAATGCCCGAAACACCGCCGCCCTGACGGGAGGGTCCCCCGAACTGCTTGATCTTACGGAATATTTTGTCTACGTTGCAGGGGTTTTCTCCAAGTATACGGCTTTTGAGCATCAGCGCGTAGGTCTTTGAGGACGCGTCGCGCACTTCACCAAAGCCGCTGATGCCTTGGTTGGTGTCAATGCGAAGTATCGTACAACGCTTGGGCGCACCGTCAATGTCGACAAAGCGCATATCTGTAATGCGAAGATCGGTTGGGTTAGAGCAGTAATTCATGTTCATATCTCCTTGTGAGGCTTTTATTTTTTCGGGATCGGGATCCCAAAGATGTGCATATCCGTCAACGAGATTCCAATATACAATCTGTTCTACGTTAGGATGAGAGAACCAAATGTAGTAGAGCTTTTCGATGATTTCCGCTTGGAGCTCTTCGTCCTCGGGCGCCCTTAAGCATGTTGGCTTCTATGTACGCGTAATATTTGTCGGTGCTTCGGCATCTGTCCGCCCAGCAAAGTCCTGTCCATTCGTTTATGCAAAGCTGATTTTTCGGAAAGTATTTCTCCGCCAACTTGAAGCACCACTCCACGTAATACAGTATAACATATAAAAATCGAAAATCGCTCCAATAAATCAATATGATGGGTTGATTTTTCGAAACAGATTTGTTATAATATAGAAAAACGGCGGAGGGCTCGTTATGTTTTTCGAAAAGGATGCGCTTTCATTCAACATTTTAGACGTTATCGAATTAAAGCAAAAAAACGTTATCATGCTTAACAGCGGACGAAATTTCAACGCGATCTCTTTTCGCTATCGCTCGGATGCCGTCTTGAAAACCAAAACCGAAGAATACCGAATGAGTGATTATTTTGTCTCTTATGTTCCCGCAAGGCTTGATTACGAGCGGACGGCTAATATAGACGAGCTGATCGTCATTCATTTTGATACCATAAATTACAGCGCCCGAGAAATAGAGTCCTTTATCCCGAAGGACCCGACGGTGCTCTCAAAGCTGTTTTGTGAGGTCTTAAAGCTTTGGAACAAAAAAGAATTGGGATATAAGCATAAATGCTCCGCGATTCTTTACGAAATATTTGCCGAATGCTATGCTCAGAATTATGTTGCAAAGTCGAAAAACTCAAAAATTCAAAAATCGGTAGATTATCTTTTGAAAAACTATAAAAAAAGCGATCTATCCATCAAGGAGATCGCATCTCAATCGTATATAAGCGAGGTTTATTTTAGAAGGCTTTTTAAGAAGGAGTACGGCGTGTCGCCGCAAAAACGCATCATTGATCTTCGCATACAAAACGCGGTGGGCTTAATATCTACGGGATACTACTCCTTGAAGGAAGTAGCGTATATGTCCGGGTATACCGATTACAAATACTTTTCGGTGGAATTTAAGAAAAGCATAGGAGTATCTCCGTCAAAGTATATATACGATTTTGCGCAGGGGGATGCCGGTTCCCACGCGCAGAAAAAATAAGAAAAAAGAGGACAGAGCGCACAAGGCATTTTCTGTCCTTTTTCCTTTTTATAGCTGTTTTTTGTCAAAAATCGGAATGCTTGCGACCACAAGAAGAACGCACAGGGCGGCGGTAATGAAGAGAGAAGCGATAAAGCTGTCCGCTCCCACCGTACCGTGCACAAGAGTGTTGCCGCTTGCCAAAAACGTCGGCATATACTTACCCGCCTTAGGCAGTAGCCCTACAAGATAGAGCGAGAGGACGGTGCCGCCCACGCCGAGAAAAACACCCGCCCAGGAAGTGGAAAGCACCGAAAAAAGAATGGTTAAGGCAACTGTGAAAACGCCGAAAAGATACCAGCAGAAAGCCGAAAAACCAAGGCTTTTCGCTATTGCATTCTCCCAGAAAAACGCACTGTAGCCGTAGGTGATGCCGTAGCAAAGCCAAAAGCCCACCGTCCAAAGAGAAAGAAGCACGAGCGATTTTGCAAGCACGACCGTTCTTCGCCCCAGCCCCTTGGTTAAGGATAGCGTTAAGGTGCCCGAGGTGTATTCCTTGGTGAAAATTCCGCCCTCTAACAGCACGAAGATGATCAGCGCAATGGGCATATTCTTGAAAAATTGCATCCACGAGTCAAGCGCCGTCACCGTCACGGCGGTCACCGTCATACCGCTTCCCTCAAATGAGTTGGCAAACGCCTCAAGAAGCCACGGCGTTAATTTCGCTATGGCGGGATTCATCACGCCGAAAAGGGCAAACAGAATGGCTAAAACGGTAAGCCTTCCCGTGCGTAGCTGCTCTTGAAGCTCCTTTTTTATAAAGGCGTAAAAGGCCTTCATTTTTCCATCACCTCCGTAAATAAGGACTCAAGCGTTGCCTCCGCGCGCTCAAAGCGCAAGGGCACGACACCCGCCTTCGTTAAGGCATCCATTACGGCGAGGGGAGAGAGCGTCTCTTCATCAAAAACCAGCCTTCTCGCCCCACTTTCTCGCAAGGAGGGAAGAGCAGAAATAAGTGCGCGTGCGTCGCCTTCCGTTTCGGTCTCTATGAAATATTCCTTGTGTCCGTAGCGTGATTTGATGCTTTCAAGCGTGCCGCAAGCGCGGATAATGCCGCCGTCAAGAAAGGCAACGTCGGTGCAGATGCGCTCCACGTCAAAGAGAACGTGGGTGGAAAAAAGCACCGTCGTTTCACCTTTGAGTGACGACAGAATGTCGAGGATCTCCTTGCGCCCGACGGGGTCCAGTGCCGAGGTGGGCTCGTCGCAGATCAGGAGCTTTGGCTTGCCCAAAAGTGCTTGCGCGATGCCGAGCCGTTGCTTCATTCCGCGAGAGTAGCCCTTGATGCGATGCTCTTCGCTTCTCAGCCCCACAAGAGAAAGGAGCTCGTCGGCACGTGCCGAGCACTCGCTTTTTTTCATTCCCGCGATCTCACCGCAAAAGAAGAGATATTCCTTCGCTGTCATAAAGGAATAAAACTCGGGTACGTCGGGAAGATATCCGATAAAACGGTTGGTCGCGCTATTGCCGTAGATGACCCTTTCGCCGTTGACCCAAAGCTCGCCCGCGTTGGCTCTCAAAAGACCCAGAACGGTTTTCATCGCCGTGGTCTTTCCCGCACCGTTTTTGCCAATAAAGCCGAAAACGCTATGCTCGGGAACGGATAGATGCATCCCGCGCAGAACCTCCTTGTCGCCAAAGCGCTTGTATAACCCTTCTATGCGAAGCATATCCATTAGGTATCCTCCCTGCCGAGAAGAAAGTAGAGAATAGGACCTACAAAGTTCATAAATACGATGGAGATGACGAGCCAAAGCGCCCGTGTGCCGCGTTTATATCGCTTGTGCGTTAAAATGTGATAGAGCGTGTAGGCAAAAAGTCCAAGCTCTAATGCCACAAGCGGAATGAAAAACGGCAGAAATTCCATAATTTCTTCCATAGTATGATCTCCTTGCTCGAATAATGGTCTAACATTTAACCGAAATGTTAAATGTATTATACCATACCCCGAAGGCTTTGTCAAGAGGGAAAGAAAAATAAAAAGGATAAGGGCGAGCCTTATCCTTTTTGTCAGTTCTTTTTTAGCTTTTCCTTCGAGCCGTCGGGGCGGACGACCGTGGTGTTATCTAACTGTCCGCGAAGCATCCGTCTGTACTCGGCGAGGTATTCCTCGCGCAGTGCCTTTTGCTCTGCCTTTTCCTCCTCGGTCAAGCCCTCTTCCGTCTTGCTTTTGGCGGCAAGAGCATTGATACGGTCAATTTTTGCCTTCTCCATTTTTCTTTGCGGGCTTTCCCGCGCCCTTTCCTTTTTTCTTTTTCCTTGCGGCTGAATAGCCGAATTTTCCTATTTGCTTTCCGAGCGCGAAGTAGGCGCCGTGAACGTAGGCGGTAAGATCCGCCTTTTCCATATGTAAGGCACCGTCCTTGTCAAAAAGCTCCTCGCTTGCCGAAACCGAAAGCACGTCGGCAATAAACATATCGTGAGAGCCAAGAGGAATCATATCGGTCACCTTGCATCCGATAGACACGGGACACTCGGCGATCGCGGGTGCGGAAACGCCCTCGCAAGCCTCGGGCGAAAGCTTGCATTTTTCAAACTTATCCACCTTCGCACCCGTATAAATGCCGCAATAGTCGGCACATTTTGCAAGCGACGTGGGCACGAGATTGATCACAAACTCCCCCGTGCGCTTGATGATCTCATAGGAGTGGCGCGAGGGACGCACCGAAATATAGGTTTTCGGCGGCGTTGTGGATAGTGTGCCGCACCAAGCGACCGTGATAATATTCTTTTCGTTTTCGTCACCGACGGAAACCATGACTGCGGGCACGGGTGCGAGCATCGCCCCGCCGCGCATAACCTTTTTTGCCATAAAATTCTCCTTTAAAGCTCTTTGAGCCGTAAAAGCTCCTTCGTAGAGGTAAGGATCGCGTCAGCCCCCGCCGCGCGCAATTCTTCTTCGGAGCCGATGCCCCAAAGAACGCCCACGGTGAAGAGCCCCACGCGCTTGCCCCCTAAAATATCATATGAGCGGTCGCCGACTATTGCCATCCCTTCCTTTGGCGACAGAGAGGTGCGGCGGAACACTTCGTTTAGCAGAATCTCCTTGTCCACCACCTTTTCCTCCATATCCGCACCGACAACCTCCTTAAAAAGAGAGCGGATGCCGAGGCGTTCAAGAATCATATTCGCAAAGCACTCGGGCTTGCCCGTCACAACGTAAAGCTGAGCTCCTGCCTCATGTAAGGAGACGAGCGCCTCCTTCACGCCCGCAAAGAGCGCGTTTTCGTAAACACCCTTGCGCGCGTAGTATTCTTGGAAAACGTCAAGCGCCTCCTTTTCCCGTCCCGAAGGGATAGAAAAGAGGGGGAAGCACTCGTAAAGCGGCGGCCCTACCACACAGCGAAAGTCGTCGGGTGAGGTGTAGGGAAGCGAAAAATGGTCCATAACAGAGGCAAAGGCGCGTGTGATGCCCTCTGCCGAATCAATAATCGTTCCGTCCAAATCAAAAAACAAATGTGTCATCGCTTACCCTCCAAAGAACAGTATAGCATATATTCTTAAAAAATGCAATCAAAAAGCGCAGTTTGTTTACAATTGTCAAAGCGCTATCCCTTGACATCTCGATAAAAATATGGTAAAATTTTTGTTTGAACGATTACTATGATATGGAAAGGAAAACCTATGCTGAAAACACTCGCAAAAAGTATAAGAGAGTTTAAGGGCAAGTCGATTCTCACCCCGATTCTCGTAGCGCTTGAGGTGGTGATGGAATGTATCATTCCCTTTACCGCGGCGAATTTGATAGAAAGCATCCGAGAGGGCTGCACTCTTCCCACCATTGTGGATTACGGCGTGCGCCTCGTGCTTATGGCTATCGTATCGCTGACCTTCGGTGCCTTGGCGGGGCGCACCTGTGCCACCGCATCCACGGGCTTTGCCCGCAACCTTCGCCACGACCTATTCCACAAAGTGCAAGGCTTTTCCTTTGAGAATATTGACCGCTTTTCCAGCGCCTCGCTCGTTACCCGACTGACCACCGACGTTGCCAACGTGCAAATGGCGTATATGATGATCATTCGCACGGCGATACGAAGCCCCTTTATGCTCATTTTTTCGCTCTTTATGGCGTTTTATATGGGCGGCCCGATGGCGCTCGTCTTTGTTTTGATCGTTCCTCTGCTCGGCGGTGGACTTCTTCTCGTTATCCGACTCACGATGCCTTTATTCCGCCGCGTATTCCGCAAATACGACCGCTTAAACGAGTCCATTGAGGAAAACGTTGCGGGTATGCGCGTGGTAAAATCCTTCGTTCGCGAGGATCACGAGAAAGAAAAATTCGGCGCCGCCGCAGAAACGGTATGCATGGACTTTACCAAGGCGGAAAAGATCCTCGCCTTCAACGGCCCCCTAATGCAGCTCTGTATGTACGGCGTTATGATCTTCGTTATGTATTTCGGCTCCCGTACCATTATTTCCACCGTTGTTCCCGAGGGTGAAACGGCGGCATTCGGTGTCGGTCAGATGTCCGCGCTCTTAACCTACGGCGCGCAGATCCTTTTTAGCCTTATGATGCTCTCGATGATCTTCGTTATGGTCACGCTTTCCTACGAGTCGGCAAAGCGTATCGCGGAGGTCTTAAATGAGGAAAGCACCATCAAAAATCCCGAAAATCCCGTCTTTACGGTAGAAAACGGTGAGGTTGAATTTAAAAACGTCCGCTTCCGTTATGCTCGCGGCACCTCGGCAGACGCACTTTCCGACATCAACCTCAAAATCGCCTCAGGCGAGACCGTCGGCATCCTCGGCGGAACAGGCTCTTCAAAAACCACGCTCGTTCAGCTGATCAGCCGTCTTTACGACGTTTCGGACGGCGCGGTGCTTGTCGGCGGTAAGGACGTGCGCGAGTACGACCTTGACACGCTTCGCGGCGAGGTCTCCGTCGTTTTGCAGAAAAACCTGCTCTTTTCGGGCACCATCAAGGAAAATCTCCGTTGGGGAAATCCGGAAGCGACCGACGAGGAGCTTGTCGCCGCCTGTAAAATGGCACAGGCACACGAGTTCGTCAGCACCTTCCCCGAGGGGTATGACACCTACATTGAGCAGGGCGGTAACAACGTTTCGGGCGGTCAGAAGCAACGCCTTTGTATTGCACGCGCCCTTCTTAAAAAGCCTAAAATTTTGATTTTAGACGACTCCACCTCTGCCGTGGACACCAAAACGGATGCGCTTATCCGTCGCGCCTTCCGTGAGTATATCCCCGAAACCACCAAAATTATTATCGCACAGCGTGTTTCCAGCGTGATGGACGCTGACAAGATACTTATGATGGACGGTGGCAAAATTCTCGCCGTCGGTACGCACGACGAGCTAATGACCTCGTCGGAGATCTACCGCGAGATCTACGAGTCGCAGTCCAAGGGAAAGGAGGAAAACGATGAAAACTAATCCTCCGAAAAGACCGAGAGCAAGGAAGGGAACGGCCCTTCGCGTTTTAAAGACCCTTTTCTCGTTTTTCCCCGTAGCCATACCCGCCGTCATCGTATGCATTCTTTTCAGCGCCACCGTTTCGGCGATCCCCTCGCTCTTTATGCAGCGCGTTTTTGCGTCGATCGAGCTTTATGCGGGCACAGGACTGTGGGCAGAGGCGGCAAAAACCGTCGTTCCGCTCGTCTTGATTCTCGGCGCGCTTTATATCGTTTCGCTTCTTTCAAATTTTGCTTATAACAGAATGATGGCTGTCATCACCCAGCGCTTCCTTTATAAGCTTCGCAAAAAGATGTTCGACGGAATGCAAAACCTTCCTATCCGTTATTTCGATACCCACAAAAACGGCGACATTATGTCGCACTACACCAACGATATCGACACCCTGCGCGAAATGGTCTCGCGCTCCTTCCCCCAGCTTTTAAACTCCGCCGTGATCCTTTTGACCGCGTTTTGTATTATGCTTTACTTCTGCGGTTGGCTGGCGATGCTCGTTGTCGGCGGGGTCCTCGTTATGACCTTCGTTTCCCGTAAGTTCGGAGGCGGCTCGGCGAAATACTTTGTCCGTCAGCAAAGGGCTATGGGTAAAACGGAGGGCTTTATCCAAGAGATCATGAACGGCGAGAAGGTCGTTAAGGTCTTTTCGCACGAAAAGGAAGCCGAGCGCGACTTCGACGTGATCAACGACCAGCTCTTTGCCGACTCCGAGAAGGCAAACAGCTACGCCAACGTTTTAATGCCGATCCTCAACAATATCGGCAACGTGCTTTATGCCCTTGTAGCCATTGTCGGTGGTATCCTCATCGCCGTCAACGCGCCCACGCTCGGCTTTTCGGGCATACCGATGGGCATCAGCATCGTCGTACCCTTCCTCAATATGACCAAGCAGTTTTCGGGTAACGTCGGTCAGCTTTCGAGCCAGATCAACGCTATCGTTATGGGTCTTGCAGGCGCTGACCGCATCTTTACACTCATCGACGAAAAGCCCGAGGACGATGAGGGCTACGTCACGCTCGTTAACGCCAAGGAGGTAAACGGCGAGCTCGTCGAGTGCAAGGAGCGCACAGGCATTTGGGCTTGGAAGCATCCGCACGCGAAAGACGGAAGCGTCAGCTACACACGTCTTATGGGCGACGTAAGGCTCTATGACGTTGATTTTGGCTACACCCCCGAAAAAACCGTTCTTCACGGTGTCAGCATCTATGCCGAGCCGGGTCAGAAGGTTGCCTTCGTCGGTGCGACGGGTGCGGGCAAAACCACCATTACCAACCTAATTAACCGCTTCTACGATATCGCCGACGGTAAGATCCGCTACGACGGCATCAACATCAACAAGATCAAAAAGTCCGACCTTCGCCGCTCGCTCGGCGTGGTGCTTCAGGACACCTGTCTTTTTACGGGCACCGTTATGGAGAATATCCGCTACGGTAAGCTCGACGCGACCGACGAGGAGTGCATTCGCGCCGCCACGCTTGCGGGCGCACACGACTTTATCACGCGCCTTTCCGACGGCTACGACACCGTGCTTTCGGGCGGAGGGGCCAATCTCTCCGGCGGTCAAAGACAGCTGATCGCCATCGCTCGCGCCGCGGTTGCCGATCCTCCCGTTATGATTCTTGACGAGGCTACCTCGTCGATCGACACGCGCACCGAGGCAATCGTGCAAAAGGGTATGGACAATCTTATGAAGGGCAGAACGGTGTTCGTTATCGCGCACCGACTGTCTACCGTTAAAAACTCCGATGTTATTATGGTGCTTGAGCACGGTAGAATTATCGAGCGCGGAAGCCACGAAAAGCTGATTAAGGAAAAGGGAAAATACTATCAGCTGTACACGGGTGCCTTCGAGCTGGAATAATTTTTCAAAAACCCCTTGAAAAAGCCGAAAAAAAGTGTATAATATAAGAAGAGCATTGACAAAAGAAAATTACGGACGCGTCTTTCAGAGAGTCGGCGCTTGGTGCGAGCCGACAGTCGTGCCGTAAGCTTCCGCTTTTGGAGCTCCTTGCGAAAGCAAGAGGTTGGCATACCTGCCCTTATGCCGAAAAAGAGGTTGCGCAAGCAACAATATGGGTGGTACCGCGGAGATTCTTCGTCCCATAACGAAGGATCTCCCTTTTTATTTTGATTTTATTATAGGAGGCATTTACTATGCTGGATATGAAATTTTTAAGAGACAACCCCGAGCTTGTCAAGGAAAACATCAAAAAGAAGTTCCAAGACTCTAAGCTCCCCTTAGTTGACGAGGTCATCGCGCTTGATGCCGAGTATCGCGCATTAAAGCAGGAGGGTGACGCTCTGCGTGCTGACCGCAACCGCCTTTCGAAGCAGATCGGTGCCTTGATGGGTCAGGGCAAGCGCGAGGAAGCCGAGGCAGTTAAAAAGCAGGTCACCGAGAACGCGCAGCGTCTTGCCGAGGGCGAGGCAAAATGTGCCGAGCTTGAAGAAAAGATCAAGAAAATTATGATGACGATCCCCAACATCATCGACGATAGCGTTCCCGTCGGTAAGGACGACAGCGAAAACGTTGAGGTAGAGCGCTACGGAGAGCCCGTCGTTCCCGCCTTTGATATCCCCTACCACACCGATATTATGGAAAGATTTGCGGGCATCGACCTTGATTCCGCACGCCGCGTGGCAGGTAACGGCTTTTACTATTTGATGGGCGATATTGCACGCCTTCACTCCGCCGTCATCTCCTACGCTCGTGACTTTATGATCGAGCGCGGCTTTACCTATTGCATTCCCCCCTTTATGATCCGCTCCGACGTGGTAACGGGCGTTATGTCCTTTGCCGAAATGGACGCTATGATGTATAAGATCGAGGGCGAGGACCTTTACCTTATCGGTACCTCCGAGCACTCTATGATCGGTAAGTTTATCGACCAGATCGTTCCCGAGGCTGAGCTTCCTTACACCCTTACCAGCTACTCTCCCTGCTTCCGCAAGGAGAAGGGCGCACACGGCATTGAGGAAAGAGGCGTTTACCGTATCCACCAGTTT
>JAZOSE010000022.1:0-8787 GCA_045656965.1 Eubacteriales bacterium | reverse complement strand
CCTTCATTCTCTCGAGCGCTTCGGCACGGGGAAGGGTGAAACGGGTGAGGATAAGATTCTCGCGAACGATCTTCTTCATCTCGTCCTCGATCTTCTTGAGGATCTCAGGGGTGATGGAGAAGGGAGAGTCAAAGTCGTAGTAAAAGCCGTGCTCGATCGCGGGACCGATGGTGAGCTTTACCTCAGGGAAAAGGCGCTTGACCGCTTGTGCTAAAATGTGCGATGCGGTGTGGTTGAACACGCGCTCGCCCTCCGCGTCCTTAAAGGTCAAAAGCTTGATCTCTGCGTCGCCGTCAAGGGAATGGGTCATCTCCACGACCTCGTCGCCGATCTTTGCCGCAACGACCTCGCGCGAAGCGAGGGATGCTGTCTGTGCCGCCTCAAAGACGGTAAAGGGGGCGTTCATTTCTACGCTCTCGCCCGTGGAAAAAATAATTTTTGCCATAATAGTATCTTCCTTTCTTTTTGGGTGGTGGGAAAATAAAACCCCGAAGCCACCGTAGTCTTGGTTGCTTCGGGGTGCAAAAAGCATTTTGCACGGTTCCACCCGTAAGTTTCACTTCATTGGTATTCGTTTGGCAGAAGACTCTGCACGGATGGTACCCGCCTTCCCGCCGTGCCGCGCTCACAGCCTATGGCGGCGGCTCTCTGTAACGACGCTTGCGAAAACGGACGTGTTCCGATAAAAAAAGTATACCATTCCTTTTTAAAAAAGTCAAGCCCCCGAAGAGAAAATCTTCTATAACTATTTTGCGCGCTAAATGCCTTTCGGTCATAAATCTTCCGATTTTTTTCTATAATGAAGCAGATAAAAAATCAAGAAGGGAATACGGTTATGAAAAAAACACTTGCACTGTTGCTGTGTCTTTGCTTTCTTTTTCCGCTTTTCATTCTCCCGTCCTTTGCGGCGGAGAAAACGGAGGAGACGAAAAATCCGCTTTCGATCTCGGCACGCGCTTGCGTCCTGATGGAGGCAAAAACAGGAAAGGTCCTTTACGCCTACAACGAGACCGAGGCGCTTCCGCCCGCCTCGGTCACCAAGGTGATGACGCTTCTTCTTGTTATGCGCGCCATTGAAAGCGGAAAGATCTCGTGGGAGGATACCGTTACCGTCAGCGAGCACGCCGCCTCTATGGGCGGCTCGCAGATCTTTCTTGAGGTCGGTGAAACGATGAGCGTTACCGATATGGTCAAAAGCGTGGTCATCGCCAGCGCCAACGATGCCGCGGTGGCACTTGCCGAGCATATTTCGGGAAGTGAGGAGGCGTTCGTCGCCGAAATGAACCGCACCGCCGCGGAGCTCGGTATGGTGAACACCCATTTTGAAAACACCAACGGGCTTGACCACACCGTGGAGAACCACACCGTGTCCGCCAAGGATATTGCCATCATGTCGCGCGAGCTGATCCGATACCCTAAAATTTTAGAGTACAGCTCCACTTGGATGGATACCGTGCGCGGCGGTGCCTTCACGCTGACCAACACCAATCGCCTTGTGCGCTTTTATCCCGGTGCCACGGGGCTCAAAACAGGCTCTACTGCCCGCGCGGGCTTTTGTATCAGCGCCACCGCGGAGCGCGACGGGGTCTCTCTTATTGCTGTTATTATGGGTGCCGAGAGCCGGGACGTGCGCAACGCCGAGGCAAAAAAGCTCCTCGACTACGGCTTTGCAAGCTATTCTCTTTACAGCGATGAAAGAAAGGATATCGCTCCCATTGCCTTAAAGGGCGCAAGCGAGCCAAGCGTGCCGCTTTATGCCGAGACCTTCCTTTGCGCACTTCCCAAAGAAAAGCTTTCCTCCGTCAGCTATCAGATCGTCCTTCCCGCGTTTCTTCGTGCGCCCGTCAAGGAGGGTGATAAGGTTGGCAAGGTGGAGTATTATCTCGACGGCGAGTGCATCGGAAGCGCGGACATTCGTGCCGCGAACACAGTGGAGGCGGTGACCTTTTTCGAGATTTTTTCGCTTCTTCTGCGTGCCTTCACGCTCGGGTAAAAAACTTGATAAAAATTCTCCCAACCCCTTGAAAAATACTAAGCCTTTATGTATAATGGAAGAGGTAAAAATATATCATAGGGAGAAAAGAAATGTCTATTTTAAATTTTAACGAAAAATTCGCAAAAGCGTTCGTTAGTGCCGACGAGCTTGCCGCCGTCAGCGCCGACGTGAAGAAGGGCTACGAGGTGCTTGCCTCCCGCGAGGGCGCAGGAAACGATTTTCTCGGCTGGGTAGATCTTCCCGTAAATTACGACAAGGAAGAATTCGCTCGCATCGAGCTTGCGGCAGAGAAGATTAAAAAGTCCTCTGATATCCTCGTCGTGATCGGTATCGGCGGCTCCTATCTCGGCGCTCGCGCAGTTATCGATTTTGTAAAATCGCCCCTTTATAACAATATGAAGAAGGACACCCCCGACATCTATTTCGCGGGCAACTCCATCAGCACGGCAGCCTTAACTGAGCTTCTCTCCATCTGCGAGGGCAAGGATATCTGCGTCAACGTTATCAGCAAGTCGGGCACTACCACCGAGCCCGCCGTTGCCTTCCGCGTATTCCGTGCGCTTCTTGAGGAAAAGTACGGCATTGACGGCGCGCGTGAGCGCATCTTCGTGACCACTGACCGCGCACGCGGCACCTTAAAGTCCTTCTCCACCGAGCGCGGATACGAGACCTTCGTCGTTCCCGACGACGTGGGCGGCCGTTTTTCCGTCCTCACTGCGGTTGGACTTCTTCCCATCGCCGTCGCGGGCATTTCTATCCGCGACTTGATGGCAGGTGCCTCTTTTGCCAGAGAAGAGCTTTTGAATGACGACGCGGAAAACAACGTAGCACTCAAATACGCCACCTACCGCAACATCTTCTACCGTCAGGGCAAGAGCGTTGAGGTCATGGTCAGCTACGAGCCCTCTGCTGCTATGCTCAACGAGTGGTGGAAGCAGCTCTACGGTGAGAGCGAGGGTAAGGACGGCAAGGGCCTTCTCCCCGATTCCGTGATCTTCTCTACCGACTTACACTCTCTCGGTCAGTTCGTGCAGGACGGCACGCGTATTCTCTTTGAAACCGTGCTTTCCATCGGTGACACGGGTGCACGCTTTGAGATCCCGAACGACGAGGCGAATATCGACGGTCTTAACTTCCTTTCGGGCAAGCAGCTGGACTACGTTAATAAGCAGGCGATGCTCGGCACGCTTCTTGCACACAACGACGGCGGCGTTCCCAACGTCGTCCTTGAGCTTGAAGACAAGAGCGAGAAGTCCTTGGGCTATCTTCTTTACTTCTTTGAGCTTGCTTGCGCCGTGTCGGGATACACTCTCGGTGTCAATCCCTTCAACCAGCCCGGCGTAGAATCCTACAAAAAGAACATGTTTGCGCTCCTTGGAAAGCCCGGATATGAGGCGGAAAAGGAAAAACTCACAAAAAGATTAAAATAATTTTTAGTTTTTTGTGCAAAACCACTTGAAAAAATCAAAAATATGGTGTATGATATAGATAGAAACCAAATTCACTCTATGGAGGTACACACATATGGTAAAACTTATCGTAGGTCTTAAGGGAAGCGGAAAAACCAAAACCCTCATTGATCTTGTCAATGCAAGAGCGGCAGAGTCGAAGGGCTCGGTCATTTGCATCGAAAAGGGCAACAAGCTTAATATTGATATCACGCACAAAGCGCGTTTGATAGATACCGATAGCTTTATGGTAGCCGACGCACAGGCGCTCTACGGATTCGTAGCGGGCATCTCGGCGAGCAACCACGATATTACCGATATCTTTATCGACTCTGCGCTTAAGATCTGTGCTGACGATATGCCTGCCTTTGAGATCTTTGTAAAGGAGATCGAGAAGCTGGCGGAAAGCGCAGGATTTGCTTGCGTAATGACGGCATCTGCAAAGATCGAGGATTGCGCGGCACTTAAGGAATATCTCTAAAACTAAAAGCCCAATGCCCACCCGCGAAAGCGAGTGGGCATTTTTTATAAAAATAAAGGGAAAGCCCTTGTAAAAGGGCGAAATATATGGTATACTTACCTAAAGACAGTATGTAAAAACTCGGAGGCACTATGCTTGAGCTTATAGACGTTTCCTATCGTGTCAGCGATGGGGAAAATGAAAAGGAAATTGTAAAAAACGTTAGCTTGAAGATCAGTGACGGCTTTGTTGCCCTCACAGGTCCCAACGGCGGCGGAAAATCCACGCTTGCGAAGCTGATCGCAGGCATTTATACACCCACCTCGGGAAAAATTCTTCTTGACGGAGTGGACATCACGAATATGTCAGTCACCGAGCGCGCGCGCCTTGGCGTGAGCTACGCCTTCCAGCAGCCCGTGCGCTTCAAGGGCATCACGGTTAACGATCTGATCAATCTTGCCGCAGGAAAAAAGCTTTCGGTCACCGAGGCTTGCAGCTATCTTTCCGAGGTCGGACTTTGCGCGCGCGACTATATCGCGCGCGAGGTCAACGCCAGCCTTTCGGGCGGCGAATTGAAACGCATTGAGATCGCCACCGTCCTTGCGCGCGGCACCAAGCTTTCGGTGTTCGACGAGCCCGAGGCGGGTATCGACCTTTGGAGCTTTAACAACCTGATTGCCGTATTTGAAAAGATGCACGAGCGTCTTGGCGGTAATATTCTTATCATCTCGCACCAAGAGCGTATTTTGAACATCGCCGACCGCATCGTCGTGATTGCGGACGGAAGCGTCAGAGCCGTGGGCACCAAGGATGAAATTATGCCCTCGCTCCTGGGCGCGTCGGGCGGTGCTTGCCAAACGCTTTTAAACAAAATGTCGTAAAAGAAAAGGACTATATCTATGGACGCCATACAGAAAAATCTGCTTGAGGCGGTTGCCGACCTGCACGAGGTGCCCGCAGGTGCCTACAATATCCGCGCAAACGGCAAGAGCATCGGCAGAAACTCATCGGAAAATATTGAGATCGTGCCGAAGGAAAATGCCGACGGCATCGATATCTACATCAAAGCAGGCACGAAAAAGGAAAGCGTGCACATTCCTGTTCTTCTGAGCCAAACGGGCATCACCGAAATGGTCTATAACGATTTTTATATCGGCGAGGGTGCCGACGTTGTGATCGTTGCGGGCTGTGGCATTCACAACGGCGGAGACAGGGAATCCCGTCACGACGGTATCCACACCTTCCACGTCGGCAAGGGTGCGCGCGTGCGCTATGTGGAAAAGCATTACGGCGACGGTGACGGAAACGGTAAAAACGTGATGAACCCCACCACCGTCATCGAGATCGACGAGGACGGCTCGCTCGAAATGGAGACCGTGCAGATCAAGGGCGTGGACTCCACCGACAGAAAGACCGAGGCAAAGCTTTCTAAGGGTGCCTCGCTGGTCATCAAGGAAAAGCTGCTCACCCACGGCGAGCAGTATGCCAAAACCGATTTCACGGTGGACCTTAACGGCGAGGGCTCCTCGGCAAACCTCATCTCCCGATCGGTTGCTAAGGACAATTCCCGTCAGCTCTTCCTTTCGCGCATCAACGGAAACGCGCAGTGTAGCGGTCACACCGAGTGCGACGCCATTATTATGGACAACGCCTCCGTCAGTGCCGTTCCCGAGATCACCGCAAACTCTATTGATGCGAGCCTCATTCACGAGGCGGCGATCGGTAAGATCGCGGGCGAGCAGCTTATCAAGCTAATGTCGCTCGGTCTTTCCGAGAGCGAGGCAGAGGAACAGATCGTTAACGGATTTTTGAAATAATTTCTTGGGGAAGGCATCAGCCTTCCCCACATTTATAAAAGGAGGCTTTATGAAGGTCGTTCTTTTGGCGCTTTCCTCGCGCTACATCCACCTTTCCCCCGCGCCGTATTACCTCGCCGCCGAGCTTGAGGGATACGACAGCGTTGTTCTTGACCATAGCGTTAACGAAAAAAAGGAAGAGGTGCTCCGCGCCATCATCGCCGAATCGCCCGACGTTTTGGGACTTTCGGTCTACATTTGGAATATAAGCTACTTAAAGACGCTTTTGCCGCTTCTTCATAAGGCGCTTCCTTTTTGCCGCATTATCCTTGGCGGCCCTGAGGTCTCTTATAACCAAAGAGAAACGCTCCTTAGGTTTCCCTTCGTCAGCGCCGTGCTGTCGGGCGAGGGGGAGATCCCCTTCCGCCGCCTATGCGACGCGATAAAAAAGGAAGAGGATTTCGACAAGATCCCCTCCGCCTCTTATATAAAAAACGACGGCAGTATAAAGATCGGGGAAGGCTTTGTCGGAGAAGGCACGCCGAAAAGCCCGCTTTGCGCGGGATATGCCGAGGCGTTAAAGGGGAGGATCGCTTATATCGAGGCGTCGCGCGGATGCCCCTTCCGCTGTGCCTTTTGTCTTTCGGGAAGATGCGGCGGCGTTCGGTTCTTTGACATAGAGCAGGTGAAGGCAGATATCTTAACGCTTGCGAAATGCAGTAGAACCGTGAAATTTATCGATCGCACCTTCAACGCCGACAGAAAAAGGGCAAGAGAGCTGTTTTCCTTTATTCTTTCGCACTACGGAGAGGAAATTCCCCTTGGCACCGCCTTTCATTTTGAGATAGCGGGCGAGCTTCTTGACGGGGAAACGCTTGCGCTTCTCGAAAAAGCTCCGAGGGGCGTCTTTCAAATGGAGATCGGCGTGCAGTCCTTCCACGCACCAACCCTCGCCGCCATTCAGCGCTCGGACAGGCTCTGTGCTTTAAAGGAGAATATTGCACGCCTTCTTTCCTTCGGGAACATTCA
Organism: Eubacteriales bacterium; assembly: GCA_045656965.1. Classification (GTDB taxonomy): domain Bacteria; phylum Bacillota; class Clostridia; order Oscillospirales; family CAG-272; genus UBA1740. Next base: position 2,058 of record JAZOSE010000022.1, on the reverse strand, counting down.
TATCCATATTGATCTGATCGCAGGGCTTCCCGAGGAGGATTACCAAACCTTTAAGCAAAGCTTTGATGAGGCGTTTCTCCTTTCTCCCCATATGCTCCAATGCGGTTTTTTAAAGCTGCTCCACGGAGCGCCGATGCGCGAGGAGCCCGAAAAATATCCCTGTGCCTTTACCGAGGAGCCGCCATATGAGGTAAAAAGCACCCCGTGGCTGAGGGAGGAGGAGCTTTCTCTCATACATACGGCGGAGGGGGCGCTTGACCGCCTTTATAACTCGCACAGATACTGTCGCACGCTGGCGCTTTCGGGCGGCTCGCCCTTTTCGCTTTTCCTTTCTCTCGGTGATCGCCTTGACAAATTGCCCTCTCCCTCTACACTGGAGGACGAGATCACCCTCGTTTATCGCTTCTTTGAGGAGAAGGGAATAGATAAGGAGCGCTTGCGCGACGCGATGCTCCTTGATTTTATATCTACAAATTCCTCGCGTCTTATGCCAAGGGTGCTTCGTCGCGAGTGCGAACAGCTAAGAGAGATAAAGAGGGCACTTTCCTCTCTCTATCCCGAGAAAAAGGGGGTGCGCCGCGCCACAGTTCTTCTTTCGGGTGGGCGCGTTGCCTTTGCGGATTATGAAAAAAAGGAAGAGCCCTCGGGGGAATATCCCGTAAAAATACTTTCCAAAGAGGCGCTGCTATTTGCTTTTAAGATAGGATAAAACTTGACTTTTGTGTATAAAGTTGGTATAATGTACCTATAATCATCGAAGTGGGAGAGCTTATGTTTTATACCGATATTCACTGTCATCTCATCAGCGGAGTTGACGATGGCGCAAAAACGCCCGACGTTATGTACGAGATGTTGACGCTCGCATACCGCTTGGGAACGAGAAATTTGTGCGCCACTCCGCATTATTACCCCGATCTTTTCGGTGGAAGCGGAGAAAGATCCGTGCGTGCTTTTGAGGCGCTTGCTGAGTACGCAAAGGGCAGATGCCCCGATATGAAGCTTTTTTACGCGAATGAGATGGGATATCATACCTCTTGGCGTAAGACCGTGGAAAGCGGTGCTTGCAAGCTTTTAGGCGGTAAATATCTTTTTGTGGATTTTCCCGCCGATCTTTCCCTTTTTGAAATTAGCTACGCTATGGATGATATGCTTTGCACGGGCATCCCCGTGGTTTTGGCTCACGTGGAGCGTTATCTTTCGCTTCGCGGCGAATACGACAAGATCAATGATTGGTGTCGCCGCGGTGCGCATCTGCAGATGAATGCCTCGGCGTTTTACCCCAAGCGCTCCTTTGGTCACAGAATGCACGTCAAAAAGCTGATCGCCAAATGCCCCATCATCGCCGTCGCCAGCGACGGACACAATTTAACCTCGCGCCCTCCGATGCTATCGCACACCGAGGAGCGCATTGCGAAGAAATACGGTAGGGAAAGAGCAGAGCTTTGGCTTTCCTACGGTCCTTTAAGCTTGCTTGAAGGCAAAGCCCTTTAAAAATACTTAAATAAAGAAAGGTTGTTTTATGCCAGAACGTTACGCGATCGTAACTGACTCCGGCGCAGATCTTCCCAGAGAAATTCTAACACAGCTTGACGTTATATCCTTGCCCCTTGAGATACACCTTGAAAGCGGAGAAACACGGCTTGACGGTGAGACGGATGAAAAAGCCCTCTACGCGCGCTTGCGCGAGAGGGAAAGAATCAGGACGTCCTCGGTCAACGAAGAGCGCTTTCGCCAAGGCTTTTTGCCGCATCTTAAGGAGGGCAAGGATATTTTATATATCGGCTTCTCCTCCGCGCTTTCCGCCACCTATGCGGCAGGCGAGCGCGCGGCGAGAGTTTTGCGCGATATTTATCCCCAAAGAAAAATTTTAACGCTCGATTCTCTTTGCGCCTCTCTCGGAGAAGGACTCCTTGTCACTCGCGCGGCGCATGCAAGAGAGCGCGGGGAAGGGTTCGAAGCGCTTTATGAGCGCCTTTTGCGCGATCGGTGGCATATGGCACACGAGTTCACCGTCTCCGACCTCTTTTTCTTAAAGCGTGGCGGCCGCGTGTCGACGGG
>JAZOSE010000021.1:0-4750 GCA_045656965.1 Eubacteriales bacterium | reverse complement strand
CTCCCGATCGTTCGTGGTTCCGCTCGTGACGCTCTCGAGTCCACAAGCACCGACCTCAGCTCTCCTGAGTATGCTTGCATCCTCGAGCTCATGAACGAAGTTGACAACTATATCCCCACCCCTGAGCGTCAAGCAGACCTCGCATTCCTGATGCCTGTTGAGGACGTATTCTCCATTTCCGGTCGTGGTACTGTTGCTACCGGTAGAGTTGAAAGAGGCGTTATCAAGGTTTCTGACGTTGTTGAAATCGTTGGTCTTTCTGATGAAAGAAAGAAGACCACCGTTACCGGCGTTGAAATGTTCCACAAGCTTATGGACAGCGCTGAGGCAGGCGATAACATCGGTGCACTTCTCCGTGGTATCCAGAAGAACGAGATCGAAAGAGGTCAGGTTCTCTGCAAGCCCGGCTCCATCCAGCCCCACACCAAGTTTGTTGGTCAGGTATACGTTCTTACCGAAAAAGAGGGTGGTCGTCAGAAGCCCTTCTTCTCCGGCTACAGACCTCAGTTCTACTTCAGAACGACCGACGTTACCGGCTCCATCAAGCTTCCCGAGGGCGTAGATATGTGCCGTCCTGGCGATAACGTTAACATGACCGTTGAGCTCATCACCCCCATCGCTATCGAGCAGGGTCTCCGCTTCGCTATCCGCGAGGGTGGTAGAACCGTTGGTTCGGGCGTTGTTTCCGAGGTTATTGAGTAATAACGAATAATACCTTTTGCAATTCTTTGGGGATTGGTGTAATTCCATACCGGCAGTATAGTCTGCGAACGCGAAAGCGCCGAGTGGGTGAAACTCCCACACCGACGGTATAGTCCGGAAGAGAAAAGAACAAGGTAGCGAGAAATCCCCACGGCTTTTGCCGTGGGGATTTTATATTGCATAAAGCCCTTTAAGCATATGCTGTATTAGCGACCGAACAAAGAACTGCGAAAAATGACAGCTAATAAGCTAGTATAAGAAAGAAGGTCTTCTATGCTTATCCGTAAGAATCTAAATCCCACGCGCGCCATCGCCGTAACGGCGATGCTCTCCGCCGTATCCGCCGTTTTGCAATTTTTGGAGTTTCCGCTCCCGTTCCTTATCCCATCGTTTGTCGAGTTTGATTTTTCCGACCTTCCGGCCCTCATCGGCTCATTCAGCATGGGTCCGCTTCTTGGGGTGATCATTTGCCTTGTCAAGAACGTGATACACCTGCTTTTTACCACAACGGCAGGCGTTGGCGAGCTTGCCAACTTTCTTCTTTCGGCGTCCTTCGTTTTCGTCGCGGGCGTCGTCTATCACTTTAAAAAAACGCGTGCAGGAGCGCTTCTCGGAAGCCTTTTTGGCGCCGTGTTTATGGCACTTATCGCAATTCCCGTCAACTATTTCATTACCTATCCCTTTTACTTCGTCATTTTCGCGCCCGAGGCGGTCATTATCTCCGCTTATCAGGCGCTGCTACCTTCGGTCAGCACCACGCTTGAGTGCCTTCTCATCTTTAACACCCCCTTCAATCTTGGGAAGGGCATTGTCACAGCCGCGCTCGCCTTTGGTATATATAAGCATATATCTCCCTTAATTAAAGGACGTAAATAAAGCCATGATCAACCTTTTAACCCGACTGTTTATCAAAAACCATACCGATCTGCAAAGCCCAGACGTTCGCCGCGCGTACGGCACGATGGTCAGCATAATCGGCATCGTTTTAAACCTTCTCATCTCGCTCGGCAAGCTCACCGTCGGTATGATCTTTGCCGCCGTCTCCGTTATGGCAGACGCCATCAATAACATCTCCGACGCCTGCACCTCGCTTCTCGCTCTCGTAGGCTTCCGCATCTCTGCCAAGCCCGCCGACCGCGACCACCCCTATGGGCACGCGCGAATGGAATACGTGATCAGCCTCGTCGTTTCCTTCCTTATCTTAATGGTCGGCGTCGACCTTCTGCGCGACTCGGCAAAAGCACTCTACGATTCTGTCGTTGACCCCGAAGGATACGAGGGCTCGGTGTTCTCCTGGCTCACTGTCGGTGTCCTTTGCTTCTCCATTCTCGTGAAGCTGTTTTTGGCGCTCCTCAACGGTAAGATCGGCAAAAAGCTTGATTCCTCCGTGATGCGCGCCGCTATGGTGGATAGCCTTTCGGACATCGCCTCCACCGCCGCCGTTCTCGTTGCCGTTATCGTCTCGCACTTTGTCTCTCTGCCGTTTTCGCTGGACGGCGCGATGGGTATCATCGTCTCCGCGCTCATTCTCGTGGCGGGCATCAAGCTCCTTCTCGAAGCTCAGAATGCCATTCTCGGTAAGGCACCCTCTAAGGAAACCGTTGAGTTGATTGAAAAAACAGTCACCGAATATCCCGAGATCCTCGGCATACACGATATGGCAGTGCACGAGTACGGAAGCGCCGCGCTTATTGCCTCCTTTCACGCAGAGGTTGACGGAAGCGCCAACATCTTTGAGGTGCACGACACCGTGGATAATATTGAACGCGTGCTTTGGGAAAGGCATCGCATTCGTACCACCATCCACCTTGACCCTATCGCCATCGGCGACCCCGACACCGATGCCTGGCGCGAAATGGCGCTTCGTCTTGTTGCCGCCATTGATCCGAGCATTTCCATCCACGATTTCCGCGCCGTGCGCGGCACAACGCACTCCAATCTCGTCTTTGATATTGCCGTTCCCTTTGAGTGCAAAATAAAGGACACAGAGCTTGTTCGTGCCATAGAAAGCGCCATTCGCGCCGAGGATGAAACGCTCTACGCCGTGATTACCGTCGACCGCGTTTGATAAAAATCACCACTGAAAAAGCACCGATTTTGTTTACAAAATCGGTGCTTTTCTTTATCTGAAATATGCAAAAATGAAAACGATTCATTACATTTTTAACTGTTTTTCACCCTTTTCATTTCCTTTAACGCCGAGATTGCCTCCGAGAAACCGCCGATGCCGTCAATCAGCCCACACCTGACCGCATCCTCGCCTTCAAGAAGCGTCCCAATGTCGTTGGCGAGCGTGTCGGTCGCCATCATCATGGAGCGCAAGGTGTCGGCATCAACGGAGGAATGCTCCGTCACAAAGCGGATAATGCGGTTTTGCATGCGCTCTAAATAATCAAAGCTTTGCGGCACGGCAAGCACGAGTCCCCCCGTGCGCACGGGGTGTACCGTCATGGTTGCCGAGGGGACGATAAAGGAGCGCTTTGCCGCCACCGCGAGTGGCACGCCGATGGAGTGACCGCCGCCAAGCACCAAGGACACCGTCGGCTTTTTGAGCGATGCGATCACCTCGGCAAGCGCAAGCCCTGCCTCCACGTCGCCGCCCAGCGTGTTCAGAAGAAAGAGAATGCCGTCGATCTCGTTATCCTCCTCCAAAGAGAAGAGCAGGGGTAAAAGATGCTCGTATTTCGTCGTTTTTCGGCTGGGGTCAAGAACCATATGCCCCTCGATCTCGCCAATAATGGAAAGACAGTAATAATTTCCGTCGCATCCCTCGCTTTTGGCTGAGCCAAGCCTCTCTAACTCTTCCGTTTTTTCGTTTTTTTCTTCCATGTCCGTCCTTTCTAAGCGACAAAAGGCTTCTTTGTCGCTCTTTTTTGCGCAAAGGCAAATATTTTCTTTTATTTTTTACAAAATTCTTTGCTTCTAAACTTTACTTTTGCGAAAATTTATGTTAAAATATACGGTAGTATGCAAATGTGTGCCAAATGACCCTGTAATTATTATTTTAAAGGAGATATACATAATGAGCAAAGTACTTGTAGAAACCTCGGCTCGTCACGTTCATCTGAGCCAGGAGGCAATCGACACGCTGTTTGGCAAGGGCTACACCCTCACCAACAAAAAGGATCTTTCTCAGCCCGGTCAGTTCGCTTGCGAAGAGAAGGTTGAGGTCATCGGTCCTAAGGGAAGCCTTAAAATGAGCATCCTCGGCCCCGCACGCCCCGCAAGCCAGGTAGAGATCTCTCTGTCTGACGCACGCACCCTTGGTGTAAAGGCACCTGTGCGCGAGAGTGGTGACATTGCGAACACCCCCGGCTGCACCATCAAGGTTGGCGACAATGTTGTTGAGATTTCCGAGGGCGTTATCGTTGCAAAGCGTCATATCCATATGACCACCGCAGATGCTGCCGAGATCGGCGTTTCTGACAAGCAGATCGTAAAGGTAAAGCTTGATACCGCGCGTCCCCTTATCTATGACGACGTCGTTGTCCGTGTCAGCGATAAGTTTGCTCTTGCTATGCACATTGATACCGACGAGTGCAACGCCGCAGGCGCCGCAGGAGAGATTTACGGAGAGATCGTAAAATAATCTCACCGAGTTTAATTCGTTAATAAAATTTAAAGGAGATATAACAATGGCAGAACTTGTTTATTCCAAGGAAGTGGAAAACATGTGCATCGTTGCCAAGGGTCCCCACCACGGTCCCGCTCCCATTCCCGAAGAGGGCAAGTGGGTGAAGGCAAAGGACATTGCTGATATTTCAGCATATACCCACGGTGTGGGCTGGTGCGCACCTCAGCAGGGCGCTTGTAAGCTTTCGCTTAACGTAAAGGACGGCATCATTGAGGAGGCTCTTGTTGAGACCATCGGTTGCTCCGGTATGACTCACTCCGCAGCTATGGCTGCTGAGATCCTTCCCGGCAAGACTATTCTTGAGGCTCTTAACACCGACCTTGTTTGTGACGCTATTAACACCGCTATGCGTGAGCTCTTCCTTCAGATCGTTTACGGTAGATCTCAGTCTGCTTTCTCTGAGGGCGGTCTTGT
>JAZOSE010000020.1:0-6935 GCA_045656965.1 Eubacteriales bacterium | reverse complement strand
CTTGAATAAATAAATCAGTCATTTTTTGCCTTTTTATTTTTCTGAGAGATTCTTCTTCGCAGTCGTAATCGACTTTACTAGCAAAAATCTAATTGTTGAACATTTGCGGTCAAGTGCTTTATATCTTGCTTCATCAATATACTCACTTTTCAGGAGCATTTCAAGCCATTTGCTTGTTTCGTTGGTTTCTTTGAGCGATATCTCAAGCTTTGCAATAAAGTCAGCACGACCGTGAGCGTATTTGCTTTCGGCGATGTTAGCGCAAATACTTGTTGCACTTCTTCCGATTTGATTGGAGATCACGTTTTCGTGTTTTGCGCGCAGTTCTTTTGTTAATTGCAGAACATCAACGGATAACTCCATTGAAAGATCACCGAGCTTATCTTCTCTCACGATATCACCGCCTTTCTTGAAATTATTATATCACACTTTCGGTTAAAAATCAACAATATTTCAGCGCACAAGACTATCGGTCTAATTCCGTTTGCGCGAAGCGCAACATCATTGGGCGTAGCCCACATCATTGCGAAGCACATCATTTGCACGAAGTGCAACCTCGTTCATTTGTGTCCGCCTTGCGGCGGAATGATGTTGAACTGACGCTCAAATGATGTTGCGTGCAAGCACGCAAATGATGTTGTGTCCTGCGGACACAAATGAAAAAATCCAAGTCTTTCGACTTGGATTTTTTGGCAGGGGCGCAAGGACTCGAACCCTGGACATGCAGTTTTGGAGACTGCCGTTCTACCAACTGAACTACACCCCTATGCAATTGACTATGGTATTATAACACACTTTTTTTCAAAAAGCAACCCCTTTTTACACTTTTTTGTATTTTTTCAAAAAAAGGTAAAAGAGTAAATAAACCGTTTTTCGCCTTGACAAAGCATCTTTTAAATGGTAAAATAATACAGTAACTATAATAGGAAGGGAGAAGTAGGGTGAATAAGCAGTTTCTTTTAAAAATCAAAGAAGCCTTAACGTCGGTCTTGCCGCTTTCTCTCATCGTCGTTCTTTTGAATTTAACGCCGCTTGTGAATTTTTCGAGCAAGGAGATCGGCGTTTTTTTGCTTTGCTCCTTCCTTTTGATCCTTGGTATCGGACTTTTTAATCTTGGTGCCGACCTTGCGATGACACCGATGGGCGAGCACGTCGGCGCGGGTCTTACCAAATCGGGAAGCCTTGGGCTTCTTTTGCTTGTTTCCTTTGCACTCGGCTTTTTTATCACGGTTGCCGAGCCTGACCTGACTGTGCTTGCCGAGCAGGTGTCTGCCGTTCTGTCCGAAACGCTCCTTGTGGTATTCGTAGCGCTTGGCGTTGGCGTCTTTCTTGTGCTTGCGATCGTTAAGATCGTCTTTAAGGTGTCGCTTTCGTCGATTCTTATGTTCTTTTATATGCTCCTTTTCGCCCTTGCCACCTTGGTGATCCTCAGCGGCAACGCGCCCCTTTTGGCGCTCTCCTTTGATTCGGGAGGCGTTACCACGGGTCCTATTACCGTACCCTTTATTATGGCTTTGGGCGTGGGCATTGCCGCCACGATCGGTGGAAGAAACGCCAGCGAAAACAGCTTCGGTCTTGTCGCTCTTTGCTCGGTTGGACCTATCCTCGCGGTGATGGCGCTCGGTATCTTTGCCGAAGGAAAGGTCGCCTATGAGGTCGCCGACTATTCCGTCGCCGATAATATTGTCCTCGCCTTTCTCTATAAGCTTGGTGCTATCGCCAAGGAGGTCGCGCTTGCTCTTGGTCTTCTCGTTGCCTTCTTCTTTGTGATCAACTTTATCTTCTTAAAGCTTCCCCGAAAGAGAATTATCCAGATCCTCGTCGGCATTCTCTTTACCTATCTTGGACTCGTTGTGTTTTTAACCTCTGTTAACGTCGGCTTTATGCCGATCGGCTATAAAATGGGCACAGAGCTTTCGCGCGTTCATCCCGCCTACCTTTGCGCGTTTGCCTTCCTGATCGGTCTTGTGGTAGTCTTGGCAGAGCCCGCCGTTCACGTTTTGAACAAGCAGGTCGAGGAGATCACGGACGGTAACATCACCAAGCGCTCGATGCTCGTTGCGCTCTCGGTCGGCGTCGGTGTCTCGATTCTTCTTTCGGTGATCCGCATTATCTTTGATTTTTCGGTGCTTTATTACCTCATCCCCGGTTATTTCATATCACTCGGGCTTTCCTTCTTCGTGCCGAAAATGTATACCGCCATCGCCTTTGACTCGGGCGGCGTTGCCAGCGGGCCTCTCACGTCCACCTTCATTCTCCCCTTTGCCATCGGCGTGTGCGTCACGATGCTGGGCGAGGAGAGCGTTCTTTCGGCGGGATTTGGCATTGTGGCTATGGTCGCGCTCACACCGCTGATCACGATACAGCTTCTCGGCTTCCGTGCCATCGTCGCAAGGCGCGTTCGTGAAAAGATCGCTATGCGCCGCATCCTGACGGAAGACGACGACCAGATCATTGAGTTTTAAGGAGGCGCTATGGAAGGAAAAGTAACGAAAAAGCCTGCCGCGACGTCCAAAAAGTCCAAGAACGCTGGCGTCAAGCGATTAAAGCTTCTCGTCACCGTTGTGGACAGAAGCAAGGCGCTCTTTTACGTCGATCTTTTGGAAGGCTTTGAGGTCAATATGCAAACCGTCGTTTACGGAAGAGGCACGGCAGACTCTAAAATGCTCGGTTATCTCGGCCTTGTCGAAAGCGATAAGGCTGTCATTCTCTCCGTCGTGCGAGAGGATAAGGTGAGGGGTGTCCTTGAGACCTTAGAGGAGAAATTTGAAAAAGTAAAAAACGGCAAAGGCATCGCCTTTACCGTCTCGCTCAAAAGCGTGATCGGTGTTTCGGTATATAGCTTTTTAAGCAACCAGCAAAGCAAAGAGCGCCCGATCACCGTCGGGGGCAGAAAAGGAGAAAAGAAATGAGTCGCTTCGAAGTTGTGCTTTGCATCCTCAATAACGGATTTTCCGATACTGCGATGGACGCCGCACGCGCCGCCGGCGCTAAGGGTGGTACCATTATGCACGGTCGCGGAACCGCCTCCAAGGATGCCGAAAAGCTTTTTAACATCACCATTCAACCCGAAAAAGAGATCGTAATGATCCTCGTCGCCCACGAAGTCCGCGACGCGGTCTTGAAGGCGCTTTATAACGCCGTCGGCGTAAACACCGAGGCGCAGGGGATCGCGTTCTCGCTTCCCGTAGAAAGCACCGTTGGCATCGGTACAAGCCGCAAGGCTCCCACGAAAAAGGCGGAGGGCGAAAAGAAAGAGGGGTAACCCCCTCTTTTCTTATATTCCGTTTCAACTCTCGGATAGAATTTGAATGCTCCTTGCCGAGATCTTCGGCGGATAGCTCATCATAACCTGACCCGAAAAGGTGATCTCGATCACGCTGCCCACCTTGATGGCATCTCGCGTTGTTTTTTCTCCTTTTGCGTCAAAGTAGGTCGTGTCTTCTCCGGTGATCACGTGGTATGGGCCGAAGGAGTACTGCGTTTCCTCCATTTCCACGCCCAAAAGCTCCGCCACCTCAAAAACAGTACCGCGAAAAACGAAGGGCACAGCGTCACCTCCCGTGCCGTCCTCGCCCATCTCCCCGTCTGTCTCTGCCGAGCAGCCGAAGAGGGAAAGCGAAAGAAGCGCAAAAATCAAAATTAGTGAAACAATTCTTTTCATACCGTCATTATACCGCGTCCGTTGAAAAAAATACGCGGGCTATACATCCTTATTTTGCTTTGGAGTAGATCAAATAGAGAGAGTATTCAAACCAAAAATACGAAAGAAGCTGTACAAGAGAAGCCGTCAAGAACATGTCGGGCATCAAAAGCGGCAGGTATGCCATCAAGCTTCCGATGCACAAAAAGCCCCACGCCGTTAATAGCTTCGATGCGCCGAGAGGGCGGTTTCGCCTTGCCTCCATCTCCTTTGCTCCTTTCGTTAGCTCGTGCGCAAAGAATAGAAAGGCAAGCGTTGAAAGGACAGACACCGCCGCTAAGGGAATGCTCGTTGCCACAAATCCCAAAAGCGACAGCACCGCCTGTGCCACGCTGACCGCCAAAAGTGCGATGGAAACGAAAAAGGCCTCTCTAAAGTGCTTGCTCTCGTGCTTTAACGTGTGTGCGCCGTAAAGCGCGAGAAGATAGCCGACTGCGTTTGGTGCCACGTCGAACGAGCCGCTAAGAAGCGGAATAGGCCAGTCGATAAAAACGAAAAACAGACCGATAAAAATATATAACATCTTATCTTAAGAAGAACCAAAGAGCAAAGCCCACGACCGCCGCCACGATAACGCCGATGGTTAAATAATCCCAAATGGGGCTTTCCTTCTTTTCTTCCTCTTCCTCCTCGTCTATGCTTTCCTTGAAGGCAAGCTCGTCTGCAATATCCTCCTCGGTCTCCTCGGCGGAGAGCTTACCGTCGAGAACGTCGCGCAAAACCTCCATTGCCTCAGGGTCGTCCATGCGGCGCGAAAGCTCCGCGAGCGCCTCGCGCGCCTGCGCGCGCACAGTGAGGTCTCCCTCGTCGCTTGCCGCGTCAAGAAGAGCCTCGCAATCCTCGCATAAAACGCGCGCGTTGCCGTATTTACCAACGTAGAGAACCGCAGGGTCCTCTGCCTCAAATCTTCGGTTGCAGATCGCACATACCTTCACGATAAAGTACCGTCCTTATCTTTTTTACAAGAGCATTGTAGCACAAAGACGGGCTTTTGTCAACAAGTGCAAAAAAGAGTTTACTTTTCTGTTGCAATTCTTCGAATTTTATGGTAAAATAATAAGGTATAAAAGGGAAAGGAGAAGACGATGAAGCTCATCATTGCGGAAAAGCCCAGCCTTGGCAGAAATATTGCCGCCGCTATCGGCGATATGCAAAAAAGAAACGGCTACCTTGAGGGAAAAGGCTATATCATCTCTTGGGCGTTTGGTCACCTGTTTTCTCTTTCCGACGTTGATCACTACGCACCGAATCCCGACGGCTCGCACCGTTGGTGTAAGGAGACCCTGCCTTGCATTCCCGAGCGCTTTGATTTTGAGCTTCGCAAGGATGCAAACGGCAAGCGCGACACGGGCGTGGAAAATCAGTTTAAGCTGCTTTCCACTCTTTGCAACCGCCCCGACGTGGATGGGATCATCAACGCGGGAGACGCGGACCGTGAGGGAGAGATCATCGTGCGCTTGGTTATTGACCGCGCCTTAAAATCGCAAAAGCCCGTCTACCGCCTCTGGCTTCCCGACCAAACGGCAGAGACTGTGCGCGCCTCGCTTGCGGATCTAAAAACGGCAAGTGAGTATGACCTGCTTGCCGCCGAGGGCTATGCCCGCACCTATATCGACTGGCTCTACGGCGTTAACTTCACGCGCTACGCCACGCTTCGCAACGGAAGCCTTCTTCGCGTTGGTAGAGTCATCGTGCCGATCGTGCGCGCCATTTACGATAGAGATATGGCGATCGCGCACTTCGTTCCCGAAAAGTATTACGCCCTCGTCAGCCGCGCCGAAACGAACGGCGAGATGGTGGAGCTGACCTCGAAAAAGCGCTTCACCGCCAAAGAGCAGCGCGAGGCTGAGGAAATGGCGGCGCTTTATAACCGAACGGGAGCGCGTGTCACCTCGGCCAAGAATAAAAAAACCACACTTCCGCCGGGAAAGCTCTATTCACTCTCCAAGCTTCAAAGTGTGCTGGGTAAAAAATACAAAATGTCGATGTCCGACTCGCTCGCCATCGTCCAAAAGCTTTATGAGGCAGGCTACCTCACCTATCCCCGTACCAACTCCGAATATCTTGCTACGGCGGAGAAGGGCAAAATGCGCCAGATCATCGCGGGGGTTGCCAAGCTCGGCTATCCTGTGAAATTTAAGGATGGAAAAAGCATCTTTGACGACACAAAGATCGAGTCGCACTCTGCCCTTACTCCCACCTATAAGATTCCCGATCCCAAGTCGCTCACTGAGGCTGAAAAGCAGGTGTATTCCACCGTGATGCGTCGCTTCGTTGCCGTTTTCTGCGCCGAGGATTGTGTTGCTGCCAAGAGCGAGATCAAGATCGCCGTGGGCGAGCTTGAGGAATTTACGCTCAAGGGCACGTCCGTTCTTGAAAAGGGCTGGATGAAGTATGACGACGGAGGACAAAAGGATAAAATTCTCCCCGCGCTCAAAGAGGGAGACGAGGTGAATATTGCCTTTGCTCCCGTCTTAAAGGAGACCACACCGCCCAAGCACTACACCATTGAAACGCTCAATCAATATTTGAAAAACCCCTTCCGCGAGGAAAAGGCGGCGGCGAAGGAAAAGGAGGAGAGCGGAGAAACGGTGGAGGACGATAGCGAGGAATACCGCGCTATGTTCGAGGGTGTGGAGCTTGGCACAGAGGCAACACGCACGGGCATCATTGATAACGCCCGAAAGAGCAAATATATCGACCTTAAAAAAGACGTCTATACCATTCTCCCCGGCGGCATTCAGCTGATCGAGTCGCTTGAGGATATGCAGATCAAAATGGACAAATACAAGACCTGTGAGCTTGGTCGCGCCCTCAAAAAGGTGTTCCGCGGCACCATCACGGTCGACGAAGGCGTTGCCCTTGCCGCAAGGGAGATCCGAGAGGTCTTTGAGACCGCCGCCGCAACCGAGGAGGAAAACGGCATCGGCTACTTTGGCGACACCGTCGGCAAGTGTCCCCTATGCTCGCGCGAGGTGCGCCGCACCTCCTTTGGCTACGGATGCTCGGGCTATAAGGAGGGCTGCCGCTTTACCGTAAGAATGAAGATCCTCGGCAAGCTCATCTCCAAGAAAACGGCGCGAACGCTTCTTGAAGAAGGAAAAACTCCCGTCCTTTCGGGCTTCGTTTCTATGAAAACGGGAAAAAGCTTCGAGGCATCGCTCCGTCTTGACGGTGCAAACGTCGTTTTTGATTTCCCGCCGAAGGAAAATGCGGCGCCTGAAATCCCCCC
>JAZOSE010000019.1:0-5368 GCA_045656965.1 Eubacteriales bacterium | reverse complement strand
AAATCAGGGCAGCCGCTTGCGCCTCCCTTTTTAATAGAGAACCCTGGCACGGCAGGCGTGCTAGGCTTCTTTGCTTTTATTGTCTATTATTTTCCGCCGGAAACCTTGGTGTAAGCGAGAAGACCGCCTGCCTTAAGGATATCCTTTTGGCGCTCGGTAAAGGCGCAGGAAAGCACGAAGGACTTTCCGCTGGTTTCATCGCACAGCGTCATCGCACCCGTGTCCATTCCCTCGTAAACGCCGCTGATCGAGAGCATATCGCCTTGTGCGATCGCATCGTAATCGTCGGGGTTAGCAAAGGTGAGGGGCATAATGCCGGCGTTAATGAGGTTTGCCGCGTGAATACGGGCAAAGCTCTTAGCGATAACGGCACGGACACCGAGGTAGAGAGGCACGAGTGCGGCATGCTCACGGGAAGAGCCCTGACCGTAATTCGAGCCGCCGACAACGATGCTCTCCCCTGCCGCCTTCGCTCTTTCGGGGAAGGTGCTGTCGCAAACGCCGAAGCAGTACTGCGAAAGGTGAGGAATGTTGGAGCGGTAAGGAAGGATCTTTGCGCCTGCGGGCATAATGTGGTCGGTAGTGATGTTATCGCCAACCTTCAAAACGAGCTCTGCGCGGAGCGTATCCTCTTGAGGCTTGCTGTCGGGGAATTTCTTGATGTTGGGGCCGCGAAGGATCTCAAGATCCTTTGCTTCCTCAGCAGGTGCGGGAAGAAGCACGGCACTGTCGTCGATACGGAAGGCGTCGGGCATCTTGATCTCGGGCATTTCACCGAGAAGAATGGGATCGGTGATCTCGCCCGTAAGTGCAGCCGCAACGGCGGTTTCGGGAGAAACGAGGTAGACCTTTGCGTCTGCCGTGCCGCTTCTGCCCTCAAAGTTGCGGTTGAAGGTTCTAAGGCTCACGCCGCCCGAATTGGGGGAGAAGCCCATACCGATGCAAGGACCGCAAGCGCATTCAAGCACACGCGCGCCCGATGCCAAAATATCGGTCAATGCGCCACACTCGGAAAGCATGGAAAGCACCTGCTTCGAGCCGGGAGAAATAGAAAGGCTAACGTCAGGAGAAATGGTCTTGCCCTTAAGAAGTGCCGCTACCTTGAGAAGGTCAAGGAGCGAGGAGTTGGTGCAAGAGCCGATGCAGACCTGGTCGACCTTCGTACCCTTTAAGCTCTCTACCTCAACTACGCGGTCAGGCATATGAGGGCAAGCGATCAAGGGCTTGAGGGAAGAAAGGTCAATATCGATCACGCGGTCGTAAACGGCATCCTCATCGGAGGAAAGAGGAACGTAAACGTCTTCTCTGCCCTCTGCCTTAAGGAATGCGCGAGTGGTTTCGTCCGAGGGGAAGATCGAGGTGGTGGCACCCAGCTCGGTACCCATGTTGGTAATAGTAGCGCGCTCGGGAACGGAAAGCGTTTTCACGCCCTCGCCGCCCCACTCGATGATCGAGCCAACGCCACCCTTTACCGAAAGAATGCGGAGAATTTCAAGGCTGACGTCCTTTGCGGTCACGAAGGGACGAAGCTTACCTGAGAGGTTGACCTTGATCATTTTAGGCATGGTTATGTAGTACGCACCGCCACCCATAGCTACAGCAACGTCAAGACCGCCCGCGCCGAAGGCGAGCATACCGATACCGCCGCCCGTGGGGGTGTGGCTGTCCGAGCCGATCAGGGTCTTTCCGGGCGCACCGAAGCGCTCAAGATGCACCTGATGGCAAATGCCGTTGCCGGGGCGGGAGAAGTAAATGCCGTATTTCTTAGCGATCGACTGGATAAATCTGTGGTCGTCAGCATTCTCAAAGCCGGACTGCAGAGTGTTGTGGTCGATATAAGCCACGCTTCTCTCGGTGCGAACACGGTCGATGCCCATCGTTTCAAACTCAAGGTATGCCATCGTACCCGTTGCATCTTGGGTCAAGGTCTGGTCGATACGAAGCGCGATCTCGGTACCGGGGATCATTTCGCCGCTGACGAGATGTGCTTTGATAATTTTTTGTGCAAGAGTGAGTCCCATTTTATATTTCCTTTCACTTAATGATGTGGTTGCGTGCGTTTCCTACGTGTTTAAGCATTGCTTTTTCGGCGGCGGCACCGTCGTGCGCGGCAATCGCCGCAAAGATCTCTCTGTGCTCGTCGAGCGAGGACTGTGCGCGGCTGTTGTTTTCAACCGACTTTTTGCGGTGCTTCTGCACCTTCTTTAAAAGAGGCATCAGCGTATCAAAATATACCGTGCTGTGCGTGTAGCGGTAAATCAGCTCGTGGAAGCGGCTATCCATAAGGCGAATACGCTCCGCGTCCTTCTTGCTGACGTAAAACTCCTGAAGCTCCAGCACCTCGCAAAGCTCGGCGATCTCCTCGTCGGTGATGTTTTCAGCGGCTCTTATCGCGGCATAGCCCTCCACCTCAAGGCGAATATCGTATATATCGCGAAGGTCATCCTCGGTAACGCCGAGAACGACGATTCCCTTTCCGGAGATCTCAATGATATGCTCCTGCTCAAGACGGCGAAGCGCCTCACGAATGGGCGTGCGGCTGACCTCAAGGTCTGCGCAAAGGCGCATCTCAGTCAACACCTCACCGCGCGGATAAACGCCGCTCAAAATGTCTTTTTCGAGCCTGTCAAAGACCTGCTCGGCAAGCGATATAGTCT
Organism: Eubacteriales bacterium; assembly: GCA_045656965.1. Classification (GTDB taxonomy): domain Bacteria; phylum Bacillota; class Clostridia; order Oscillospirales; family CAG-272; genus UBA1740. The sequence continues at coordinate 2,711 of JAZOSE010000019.1, read as the reverse complement.
TGTGTTCCATTCCCTGTTTCCTCCTTAAAGCTTGGAAAATCTTCCGCCCGAAAGCTCTTCGATCTTCTCTTCAAGCTCGTGCGTGGAAAGGGTCGTTTGTCTTCCGTCAACGTACTCGTTGTCGATCCACTCTTTAAGAGCAACAACCAAGGGATCCTTCTTGTCAACCGCTTTCTCGGCACTTAACGAATAGTTTTCGTTGATCCAGTAAGCAATACCCGCAAGACCCGACGCCTTACCGATCAAAACGGCGGGCTTTTTGCCGAGAATGCGCTCGGTGTCAAAAATGTTGTAGATCTCCTGATCCTTGAGAAGTCCGTCGGCGTGGATGCCCGCGCGCGTTACGTTAAAGTTCTTACCGACAAAGGGCGTCATAACGGGAATCTTATATCCGATCTCGTGCTTGAAGTAGTCGGCAATTTCGGTGATAACGGTGGGGTCCATTCCGTCAAGCGAGCCGCGAAGCGACGCGTACTCAAAGACCATCGCCTCAAGCGGAATATTACCTGTTCTCTCTCCGATTCCGAGGAGCGAGCAGTTAACGGCAGAGGCACCGTAGAGCCATGCCGCCGTTGCGTTCGACACCGCCTTGTAGAAGTCGTTGTGACCGTGCCACTCCAGCATTTCGCTGGGTACGTCGGAATAGTGCTGCAAGCCGTAAATGATACCGGGAACGCTTCGAGGAAGCGCTACCTCGGTGTAAGGCACACCGTAGCCCATCGTGTCGCAAGCGCGGATCTTGACGGGAATACCTGCGTCCTCGGACATTTTCATCAGCTCGTTAACGAAAGGAACGACGAAGCCGTAGAAATCGGCTCTGGTAATGTCCTCAAGGTGGCAACGCGGCATAACACCCGCCTCAAACGCTTCCGCTACCGTTGCAAGATAATAGTTCATGCACTCGCGGCGCGTCATATTCATCTTTTTGAAGATGTGATAGTCGCTGCACGAAACAAGAATACCCGTTTCGCGAATACCGAGATCCTTTACGAGCGCAAAGTCCTTCTTGCTCGCGCGAATCCATGTGGTGATCTCGGGGAATTTAAGTCCGAGTGCCTGGCACTCTTGGAGCGCTTCCTTGTCCTTTTCGCTGTAAACGAAGAACTCGGTCTGACGGATCACGCCGTACGGACCGCTAAGCTTTGAAAGCAGGCGGTAAAGGTCTACGATCTGCTTAACCGTATACGGCTCAACGGACTGCTGTCCGTCACGGAAGGAGGTGTCGGTGATCCAGATATCCTTCGGCATGCCGAGAGGAACGCGGCGGTGGTTGAACGCCACGCGAGGCACCTCGGTGTAAGGGTAAATACCGCGGTAAAGATTGGGCTCTGCAACGTCCTGCAGAGAATATTTATAGCTCTTTACCTCAAGCAGATTGGTTTTTGGTGAAGTTTCTACCATAATCTATTTCTTCCTTTCTTGCGCGCAAAGCGGTTATTTTGCTTCGTCACGTTATGGATTTTTCTTCTTGTATCATTGTATACAATTATACTCGATTTTGTGCATATTGTCAATAGGTGTAGACGATTTTTTCTGTATTTTTCCATGTTTTTTTCCTGTTTTTTCGCAAAAAAGGACGGCAAATCTCCGAAAACGCGTTTTTTTCAATTTTTACTTCCCCGAAAGCTAAAAAGTTCCTTCCCTTTTTGCAAAAATACCGCTTGACAAACGCCATTCTTTTCAGTATACTATATAGGCAACTCTACCGTATGGGGATGTAAAGGTTTCGACGGGGGTTTTGCGATACGATAAGCGTGGCGGGCTGAGTAATCCCGTATAATGCTCACCTTTAAAAACAAACGACAACAATAAAGTTGCAATGGCTGCCTAACTGATTGCCTTCGGGCGATCGGTTGCAGTGCCGCGGCTCTTTAGCCGTCCGTTCCTCCTCTGACGACCGCGACTGAGGACTGAGCGTCAATTTAGCGGTGAACTTGCGCAGAGCTTTCGCCCTTGACTCTGCCAAGCAAAAAAGGGCTACCGCAATCCGAAGCGTGTCTGTTCGCGTCGTTGCGCGGGAATTTTAAAAGACAGACTGCCCACGAAGAAAGTCGTGTTTAGAGGTTCTCGGACACGGGTTCGATTCCCGTCATCTCCACCAAAAACAGAAAGTGCCCATTCGGGCACTTTTGTTTTTGCCGAAAAGGCTCGCGAAGAAGAACCCCTCACCTCGCGAGATGGGCGTTGCGCGTGCGAAAAAGCAAAGAAAATGCAAAGGTCAGCGCAACGCTTGGGTTCAGATTCCCCGTCATTTTAAAGCTGGACATAATATTCTTTGTTTCTCCACTCTTCTTGTAACCCCTTTCTCCATATATTGGCATTTATTCAGATTTTATCTTTCTTTTTGGGTTGACTTTTTGAGAAAAACAGTGTATAATAAGAGAGAAGAGTTGCTCCGGCCTTGCTTGCAAGGTAAGTCGAAAGGACAGAGTTGCAGTTCTTTTTTTATTTTTTATTATTCTTCCTATTAACGCTCTTCCAAATAATCCAGCATACCCAATTTCTTGTTGTGCGATTTAAATAATCTCTGGGGCAGTTTGGCAGGTCTTTTCAAATACATAGGTCGCGAATCTGATGGATCAGGATTGGGAATAATTGTTTTAAGTTGTTGTATAATAGGGAAAAACTTTGGAGGTTGATATATGAATAACATCGGAGGAGCAAGCGCACCGATAACCATTCAAACCTATCAAACATTACCGTGGAGCGAA
>JAZOSE010000018.1:0-4846 GCA_045656965.1 Eubacteriales bacterium | reverse complement strand
CGAGGTAGCACCGTGGGGTGCGCTTTTTTCTGCCCCTTAGAGCAGGTCGGTGATGTTAAAGAGGTTATCGTTTTGCTCTTGGGAAATACCGAGAACGTCGGCAAGCACGACCTCACTTTCGGGATAAAGGAGCTCAGCCTTTGGTGAATTGTACATAACATTCTCCTTTCATAAAATTTGTTTTGGCTAAAACTTATCCATAAAAGTTGTGCAAATTGAACAAAAATGCAGACCGCGATTGCATTATATGTGCAAAATAACACAATTCTAATCTAATGATAGCATAAGCCAGCACTTTTGTCAAGTTGTTATGAGAAAAAATGCGTATTTTTTACTTTTTTTCCCTTTTCTGTAAATAAAAAATACAAGAGCCACGTTTCCAAGCAAAGCAGACGAAAAATAAAAGCCCAAGCGGATTTTCCGCTTGGGCTAAATGCTTTTTAAAACCGAATTATTCTTCGGTGGGAAGAACTGCCTCAAGTCTCTCAATCAATTCGGGCGTGAGGTCTGCCTCATTCGCAAGTGCGTACTCGTGAACGGATACAAGAGAAATTTCAGCGAGGTCGGCGACGTTAGCGTTGAAGTAAATCACGCCGCTCGCACCACCTATCTCAAGGGCGAGGAAGCCACGGTAGATGAGCGTGGTGGAGTAGTACTCACTCTGCGAGCCGAAAGCGACGAAGGTGTGGTCAGGCGAAGGATACGTTATCCTCGGTCAGATACTTAAGACCTTCCTCGGCACCTCTGGATGAGATCTTACCCATTCCGTAGGCGAGTGCGACTTCAGTTTCGGGATAGAGAAGTTCTACCGCGAAAGTTGCGTACATGAGTTTTTCTCCTTTCAAATTTGCTTGCATGGGTGGAGAGAGGTCTCCACTATATACAATTCTATAATATAAGATAGCACAAAATTGTAGTAAAGTCTATATCCAAAAAGGACAAGTATTGGAAAACGTGTCGGTTTTTTTCATATTAATATGTAAAGCACCCATATTTCTTAATATTAGGCTTAAAGAGGGGGGCAAAAACTGTGCGTTTTCTTAAAAGAAGTGCCGGACATAGCGGACAAAGGGAAAAAGAAAAAGCCCGCGAGCGCGAGCTTTTAATAATCCTTGTTCGTTTTTAAAAAGCGCTTAATGTAACGGAATGTTTGCTTTTCTCCTTCTTTTTCTAACATTGTTAGTAATTTTTCGAGAAAATCCGAGGTTTCGGGATGAATGCTCCGACGTGCCTTCCCGCGCATGAAGTATGCAAGAGGGTGGGCAGAGGAATAGCCTTTGCCTGCGTAGATCTTGCTGGGGGCAACGCGGTCGCAAAACATTTCCACAACGTACTTTAAAGGCATTTTGACGGGCTTGTAGCACTTTTCCACGGGATCAATATCCACCCAATACTCAAAGTGGTGGCGGTTTCTGCCCTTGTGGTGCAACCACGCGCGCGAGTAGCCCTTGGCTTCTCTTTCTCCTTCGTTGGGGCTTCGGGTGCCTTGGTAGTATTTTGCACCCGCGAAAAACTCTGCGGGGCTGTATTTGGAGAGGTCGTGGAAAAGCCCCTGAAAGCCGATGCCTGCGCGGAAGCAATGGCGGATGACGGCGTGACGGTGGCGGGTGATGGTATAAAAATGGCGAAGGGGATGCATTTTTTGTCCTTTCGGTTGTTTTCTTCATTTATTATATATGCATTTTCGGCTTTTTGCAAGGTTTTTTTATTTTTTTGACAAAAATATGTTTTTTTCGTGTTTTCCTATTGACAAATTCAAAAAAAGTGCTATAATGTTTGCATATTGATTCAATCCCACAGAAGCTTTTGGGGAAAGGCACCGCTTGGTGCGCCGAAGGAGTTAAACTCACGGATACCGACCCACAGGCAGAGGGGACTCTGGAGAATCCCGCAAGGGTGCCGAAGGTGCAGATCTCTCAGGCAAAAGGACAGAGTGAACGAATAAGCACATTTTTTGTTTGCGCCCGTTCGCTGTTTGCCGCCGAGAACTGTCTCGGGGGCTTTTATTTTTGTTTTTTAAAAAATATAGTTATAAAAAGGAGATTTTGAGTATGGAAGAATTTTTACTCAAGGTTGCGGCGAACATTAACACCTACCTTTCCAACTACGTTCTTGTGTTCTTGCTCGTCGGTGTCGGTCTTTTCTACTCCATCCGTACGCGATTCGTTCAGGTGCGCTGCTTCGGCGAGGGTATGAAAAAGGTTTTTGGAAAGATCTCGCTTCGCGGCGGTAAGCAGAAGAGCGGTCTTTCGTCCTTCCAGGCTTTGACCGCGGCTATCGCGGCTCAGGTTGGTACGGGTAACATCGTTGGCGCTTGCGGCGCTATTCTGATCGGCGGTCCCGGTGCTATTTTCTGGATGTGGATCATTGCATTCTTCGGTATGGCAACCATCTACGCCGAGGCTGTGCTTGCACAGGAAACGCGCATCAAGGGCGAGGACGGCGCCATCTCGGGCGGTCCCGTTTACTACATCAAGCGCGCCTTCTCGGGCAAGTTCGGTAAGTTCCTTGCAGGCTTCTTTGCCGTTGCTATCACCCTTGCGCTCGGCTTTATGGGCTCTATGGTGCAGTCCAACTCCATCGCGGAGAGCTTCGGCAACGCGCTGAACACCTCGTTCGGCTGGGATATGAAGGTCGTTATGATCGTTGTCGGTGTGATCGTTACCGTGCTTGCGGCGTTCATCTTCCTTGGCGGCGTTCAGCGTCTTGCTGCCGTTACCGAGAAGATCGTTCCCATTATGGCAGTTCTTTATCTGCTTGGCGGTATCGTGGTCATCGGTGCGAATATCACCCGTCTCCCCGAGGCGATTGGCATGATCTTCCGCTTTGCCTTCAATCCTGCGGCACTGCTCGGCGGTGGCTTGGGCTACGCGCTGAAGGAAGCGATCAGTCAGGGTGCTAAGAGGGGTCTTTTCTCCAACGAGGCAGGTATGGGTTCTACGCCTCACGCACACGCGCAGGCAAACGTTGAGAAGCCTCACGACCAGGGCGTTGTTGCTATGATCGGTGTGTTCATCGATACCTTCATCGTTCTTACCATGACCGCGCTTATCGCTATCACCGCGCTTTACACCGAGGGCGGTATCCTTCACGCCTTCACCGGCGGCGTTGCAAACGGCAACTTTGCCGACCTTGCGGGCGCTATCGGTGTGAACAAGGGCAATATGATCCAGCTTGCCTTCTCCGAGGTGTTCGGCAATACCTTCGGCTCCATCTTCGTTGCCGTATGCCTTCTGTTCTTTGCCTTCTCCACCATCATCAGCTGGAACTTCTTTGGCAAGATCAACTTCAACTACCTCTTCGGCAAAAAGGCAACCATCGTTTACACGGTTATTTCCATCGTGTTTATCTTCCTTGGCTGTCTGACGAGCAACGATCTCGTTTGGGAGCTGACGGACGTATTCAACAACCTGATGGTTCTTCCTAACGCGCTTGCGCTCATCGCCCTTTCGGGCATGGTCGTTTCCGCCGTTAAGGCCAAAAACAGCAAAAACGAGCTGAAATAAAATAATAAAAAAGCGCCCTTGGGCTACCTACCATAAAGCAGGTAGGATAGCCCAAGAGCGCCCTTTTTAAGAATGAGATACGGTGTAACCGAAGATTCGGTTATGCCGTTTTCTCTTTTATATTAACTTCTTGTTCTCGTTCCCATTTCACATCTTCCAAATGATCCTCGAACATTTCCTCTATTTCCTCGGCTTCGGGAATATAGACGATGCCGACACCATGATAATACACGTCGATCTGCTGATGTCTGCGTTTATCTTTGCGGTACGGAGCGTGGACTACGATTTTGGAAACGAACTCGTGGACAAGTTCGGGAGTAAGTTCTTTAACCTCGGTAATCTTCTTTACCTTAGCGATAAACTTTTCAATATCGTCCGTCTGCTGCTTGCCCGCTTCAATCTCTGTGCGAAGTGTTTCGGCAAGCTTTTTCTTTCCCGCTTGCTCGTCCTCATACATTTTTGACATCTGAGCAAAGCGGTCATCAGACAATTTACCCGATAGGTTGTCCTCGTAAATACGCATAAAACGTGTGTCAAGCTCGGCTATTCGCTTTTCGGTCTTTTCAAGTTCTCGTCTTTTCTTGGATAGTTCCTTGCGGCTTTCCTCGATAGAACGGCTTTGCATCTGCTCGGCAAACTTTCTCTCAAAGCATTGCACATACCAAAAGACACGTTGCATACTTTGCAGGACGGCTTGTTCAAGGTGTACCTCTCGCACAAAATGCGCGGAGCAGTTGTCCTTGTTCAATCTTGAAGTTGAGCAGGTAAACCAATTTTGCTCGTGCGTAAGATTTTTTGCAGTGCAATAATAGAGCTTGCCACCGCAATCGTTACAGAATACGATTCCCGAAAACATACTAACATTTCCGCCACGCGAAGGTCTGCGCTTATGCTTACGAAGCTCCTTAACAATAGCAAAGGTTTCTCGGTCAATGATGGCAGGGTGAGTATTCTCAAATATCTTCCAATTTTCTTCGGGAATCTGTACCCTCGTTTTGTTCTTGAAAGACTTGGTGGTGTAACGGAAATTGACCGTATCTCCCACATACTCTTGCTTCTCCAAGAGGTCTGCAACCGTTCTTGCTACCCACCTTCCGGGAACAGCAGGCGGGGCGGAACATTTACGCCCTGTGCTTATCCAATGCTCCGTGGGTGTCGGTATCTTTTCTTCGCTCAGCTTCTTCGCAATTTGCGTTGGGCCGAAGCCTTCCACGCAAAGAGCAAATATCTTGCGAACTACCTCTGCGGCAGGCTCGTCGATCAGCCACTCCTTCGGATTTTCGGGATTTTTCATATACCCGTAATGCAATCCCGTTGTCAGAGGAACACCCGACTCACCC
>JAZOSE010000017.1:0-10335 GCA_045656965.1 Eubacteriales bacterium | reverse complement strand
CACAAGGGAGATAATCACCTTCTTGACTATTCGCAGGCATACAAGATAGAGCTCGATACCGGCTGGGACGTTCCCCCCGGAGTTCTTCACGCGCCTGCAAGCGTTTGTACCTACGAGCCCCAGTTTGCTTCCGACGTTTACGCTATGTATCAGTCCGTTCTTTACGGCGGTCAGTGCCTTAGCGAGGATCTTCTTTGGAAGAACTGCCCTCCCGAAGAAAAGGGCAACTTCGACTATCTGATGGACGTTATCGACTGGGATGCTAACGTTGACCCCGACTTCAAGAAGAACCGCTTTATGCGTCCTATCGTCATCCACGACGGCGACGACTACACCTAGGAGTGGATCTGCTACAAGTGTAAGCTCGCGTCCGCTAAGCGCCTTACCGTTAAGCCCGGTCAGAAGGTCGTTATCAAGGACGCCGCCGCTTACGGTATGATCATGCTTCAGGGTCACGGTACCTTCGGCGTACATAAGATCGAGACTCCCTCGCTGATCCGCTACGGCGAGCTCACTAACGATGAATACTTCGTTACGGCTGATGCCGCAAAGAACGGTGTCGTTATCGAGAACCTCAGCGACTGCGATCCTATCGTTATGCTCAAGCACTTCGCCGAGAACCCCGAGCTTCCCGAGCTTTAATAGGTAACCTATTTAAGAAAAAACGAAACGAAAACACGGCATATCTTTGTATATGCCGTGTTATTTTTACGCGTCCTCTTCATAAGTCGCTAAATTAATTATTTCCTTACCAAGCTTTTTTGCATATTTCAACGCCTCATATGCACCACCCTCTTGCCGTTCCACATAGAAAAGAATTAAATCGCTATTTTCAATCATCCATCTGTTGCGTTTTGTAATCGCAGCCTTAGGGTGGCTTTTTTGAAGAGAAGGCGGTATGATGATCTCGTCATAATACTTTTCGTAATATTCAATATCTTTGAGTACATATGGAAGAACCAGCGTTATTTCCAGCAATTCTTTCCCGAATTGCCTTTGCATGCCTTTCAAAACAGATGTTGCAAATATATCAAACTCACCGTTTCGTCCTATATAAATTTCTAAAAACGTTTTCTTGTAAACAAGCTTTTCCAAAATAAAGTTCAAAACTCTTTCTACTTTTCTGTGTTCATAAAAATCCCTATGCCCAAACAACGCCACTCTATAAATTTCCATATAGCCTACAACTCCATTTCCATAGGTTTTTTTCCTATACAAACTTCATTATATCATCTATAAAACTACATTTCAAGACATTTACCGCTTTATATCTAATATTTTGCACTATGTTGTGGGTTAAAATATTATATATACAGTTGGAGGTGTCAAAATGAACGAAAAGGATTTTGCATTAAGACTTGCGCGCTTACGCTTGAAAAAAGGCGTTTCCGCACGTGATATGAGCATATCGATCGGACAAAATCAAGGATATATCAATAATATTGAAACAGGAAAATCCAAGCCGTCATTAGATGCCTTCTATTACATCTGTGACTATCTGGGAGTAACACCCAGCGAATTTTTTGACGAGGAATCCTCTAACCCTGCAAAGCTTGCTTCCATTATTAAGGATATCAAGAAATTGTCCGACACCCAATTAGATACCATAGCCGCTCTTGTAAAGGAGCTGATCGAACGATAGAAAAAGTGCAGAGCAAATGCTCTGCACTTTTTTTATTTAGAAAGTCCTAAAAGGTATTCCTCTGCCGCCATAGCGGCGGTGGCACCGTCTGCTGTTGCGGTGACGATTTGGCGAAGGGGCTTTTTTCTTACGTCGCCTGCGGCGAAAACGCCGTCAAGGCTCGTTTTGGTATTCTCGCTCGCGAGAACGTAGCCGTTTTCGTCCAAATCAAGCTGATCGCGGAGCATCTCTGTTTCGGGTGCTCTGCCAACGCTGACGAAAAGCCCGTCAAGCGAAAGCTCCTCTTCCTTTCCCTCTTTCAAAAGGCGCACGCCCGTAAGGCGTCCGTCCGAAAGAAGCTCCTTTACCGTCGCGTTCCAGAGAATTTCGACGTTTTCCGTCTCCGAAAGCGGCTTTTTATAAACGGCAGAGGCGCGAAGCGTGTCGCGGCGGTGGATCAGATAGACCTTTTTACAAATGCGCGAAAGGTAGAGCGCGTCTGCTACGGCGGAGTTGCCGCCGCCGACCACGGCAACGGTTTTGCCACGGTAAAACATTCCGTCACAGGTAGCGCAATAAGCAAGTCCTCGACCGACAAGCTCCTTTTCGCCGCTAACGCCTAACGGACGGTGATGCGCGCCCGTGGCGACGATGACCGTTTTGGCGAAAAAATCACCTCTATCGGTGGTGATACGCTTGAGCTTCTCACGAAGAGAGACGGAAAGCACCTCGGTAGATAAGCTTTCCGCACCAAAGCGCTCAGCGCCCGCCTTCATTTTTTCACCGAGAGTGAAGCCGTCGACCCCTTCGGGATGACCCGGATAGTTTTCGATAAGGACGGTTTCGGTCATTTGACCGCCTGCGGCATATTTTTCAAGCACAAGGGTGCCAAGTCCCGCACGGGCGGCGTAAAGAGCTGCCGTATAGCCTGCGGGACCACCACCTATTATTACCGTGTCGTAAAGTCTTGTTTGCATTTTGGATTATTCTTCGTCAACCATTGCGAGAATGCGCGCCTTGGGGAGCGCACCGACCGACTGCTTGACGATTTTCCCCTCCTTCAAAACAAAGAGCGACGGGATGCTGACCACACTGAACGCGGCGGCAAGCTCGGGCTCCTCGTCTACGTTTACCTTGACGACCTTTATATCGGCGCGCTCCTCGGCGATCTCATCAAGGATCGGAGAGAGCATGCGGCAAGGACCGCACCAAGCGGCAAAGAAATCAACCAAAACCGCCTTTTCGCTTTTTAAGACCTCATTTTCAAAATTTTCTTTATTTACGTGAAGCAATGACATATTTTTCTTCCTTTCGGTTTTTTATTTTCTATCTGTATTATACCGAAAAAATGCGGGAATATCTGTGACTTTGTCACCAACACTTAAATAATATCGATTTGGCACGTTTGCATAGCACGAAGGGCATTTTCGTGGCTCTCGGGCGTCACGCCCGCACAGCCCCTCGCGTCAACAAGGATGGGAAGCTCAGGGTAAAACGCCTTCAAGAGCATGGCGTTGGAGATCACGCAAATATCGGTGCATAGACCGACGAGGGTAACGCTTTCGGGCGCTTTGTCGGCAAAATAGGCGACAAGCTCCTTGGAGCCGAAGGTGATCTTATCGATCGGCTCGGTCGTACGAAGCGCGTCAAGCTCCTTTCGGATCTGCCAGCCCTCCGTGCCCTTGATACAGTGCGGCACGGGAAGCTTTTTTCCCTCGGCGCTTTCCATATAGCCGTCAAAATGTGTGTCGCGGGTGAAAAGCACCTCGCCGTCAAAGCTCCTGATTTTTTCCTTAACGTATGGCACGATGGCGAGTGCCTCGGGTGTGCCGAGCGCGCCGTCGATAAAATCATTTTGCATATCTACGACAACTAAATATTTCATAGCTTTCTCCTTTAACCGAGCAAAACGTCGGTCACAAGCATGACGCAAAAGCCGAGAAGAAGAGCGTAGGTAGAGCCCTGCTCGTGTCCGTGCGCGTGAGTTTCAATAAACATTTCGTCGCTGACAACGTAGAGCATCGTACCACCCGCAAAGGCAAGCGCAAAAGGCAAAATAACGCTGACGGCGCTGACGGCAAAATAACCTAAAAGCGTGCCAAGCACCTCGATAAGTCCCGTTAAAAGTGCGATAAGAAGAGTTTTGCGCGGTTTAATACCCGCCGCAAGCATCGGAGAAATGATGACCATGCCCTCGGGGATATTTTGAAGGGCGATGCCTCCTGCAATAAGAAGAGCCGTTTCGGTGTTTCCCGTACCGAAGCCAACGCCTGCGGCAATGCCCTCGGGGAGATTGTGAATGGCAATAGCCAAAACGAAAAGAAGCACGCGGGAGAGCGTTCGGTTATCGTGACCCTCGCCAGAACCACCTGCCATACGGTGAAGGTGCGGAACGACCCTGTCGACAAGGTTAAGGCATATAGCGCCCACGAAAATTCCCGCTACGGAAACGAGAAGTCCGATGCCGAGCGAGCCGTACTCCTCGGCTCCGTACTCTACGGACGGAAGGATCAAGCCAAGCACCGCCGCGGCAAGCATAACGCCTGCGGCAAATGCCAAAACAATATCGGAAAAACGGTGGGAAGCGCGCTTGAAGATAAAGCCGATCGCGGCACCAAGCGCCGTTGCGCCGCCAACACCGATGGCGGTTAAAAGTACAAGCTGCATTTTTTCAGTCCTTTTTCTAACTTTAGTTTACAAAGAAGCGAAGAAGCCGCAAGGGGAGGACCCTTGCGGTGCGTTTTTATTCAGCCTCGCTGAAATCGTCCTTACCCACTCCGCAAAGGGGGCATTCAAAATCATCGGGAAGATTCTCAAAGGCGGTACCGGGCGCGATGCCGTTTTCCTCGTCGCCAAGCTCCTCGTCGTATTCCCATCCGCAAATGTTACAAACGTATTTCATTTTTCGTATCCTTCTTTCTTTTTAGTTTATTTTATGACCTTCATTTTGGCTTATTACTGTATCTTTTCAAAATCTGCCGCGCCGTGCTTGCAAAGCGGACAGATAAAGTCCTCGGGAAGCTCCTCGCCCTCATAGATATAGCCGCAGATCTTGCAAACGTAGCCCTTCTTGCCCTCGGTAACGGGCTTGGGCTTGACGTTTTCGTGGTAGTAACTGTAGCTCATCGTTTCCTTGTCGGAAAGAACGCGCGCCTCCGAAACGGTGCAGATAAACATACCGTGCGTGTCAAGGTCAACGTAGCTTTCCACCTTGAGTGACATAAAGGCGTTGATATAGCGCGGAAGGAAGACAAGACCGTTGTCCGAGCGAAGGGGCGTGCAGCCCTCAAACTTGTCAACGTTTCTGCCGCTTTGGAAGCCGAAGCGCTCAAAGACCGAGAAGGGCGCCTCAACCGTAAGGCAGTTGAGGTTCATCTTCCCCGTTTGCTTGATCACGTGGTGCGAATAGTTCGCCTTGTTGATGGTCACGGCGATGCGGTTGGGGCTATCGGTAAGCTGCGTTACGGCGTTGACGATCAAGCCGTTATCACGCTTACCGTCGTTCGAGGTAACAACGTAAAGACCGTAGCCGATCTTAAAGAGCGCCGTCATATCGTTTTTGTTGGCGGTTTCATCCTGTCTTGCTAAATACTCCTTGCAAAGCTCGCCGACGAGCGCGTCGAGCTGGGCGCGGCTTTCGTCATTCAAGGCGGACATGATGCGCACGTTGTTTTCGGTGTAGGTGATATTCTTGCTCTTTTCAAGCATCGCGCGCATCACCTTGACGGCTTGAGGAGCCCAGCTTCCGTTTTCGATCATAGCGACGGTGCGGTTTGAGAAGTTTCTTTCGGTTAGGTGATCGATGAACTCGCGCATAAAGGGGAAAACGTCCGCGTTATAGGTGGTGGTGGCAAGCACGAGCTTGGTAAAGCGGAAGGCGTCTGCCACAGCAAGCGCCATATCGGTGCGAGCAAGATCGTGCACGACGACCTTCGGTGCGCCGTTTGCTTTAAGCTTTTCGGCGAGAGCCTGCACGGCGCGGCGGGTGTTACCGTACACCGAGGTGTAGGCGATCACGATGCCCTCCTCCTCTGCCTGATAGCTCGACCAGGTGTTATAAAGACTAATGTAATGACCGAGGTTCTCGGTAAGCACGGGACCGTGTAAGGGGCAAATGGTGGCAATATCCAGCGCTGCCGCCTTTTTGAGAAGGTTTTGCACCTGCACACCGTACTTGCCGACGATGCCAATGTAATAGCGTCGCGCCTCAGCATCCCAAGGCTCGTCCACGTCAAGAGCGCCGAATTTTCCAAAGCCGTCCGCCGAGAAAAGCACCTTGCTTTCGGTGTCGTAGGTCACGATGACCTCAGGCCAATGCACCATCGGTGCGGCAACAAAGGCAAGCGTGTGCTTGCCGAGCGAGAGCGTGTCCCCCTCGCCAACGACGACACGGCGATCCTCAAAATCGGTGCCGTAAAAGCTCTTCATCATAGAGAACGCTTTTGCCGAGGAAACGATTTTCGCCGTGGGGTACGCCTTAGCGAAGCTGACGATATTTGCCGAATGGTCGGGCTCCATATGCTGAACGACGAGATAGTCGGGGGCTTTGCCGCTGAGGGCACCGTCAATATTATCCAGCCACTCGTGCGTGAAGGCGGCATCGACCGTGTCCATAACGGCGATCTTCTCGTCCAAAATGAGGTAAGAGTTATAGGACATACCGTTTGGCACCTTGTACTGTCCTTCAAAAAGGTCGACCTTATGGTCGTTAACGCCTATATAGAGGATATCGTCTTTGATTTTCATATTTATATTCTCCTTTTCATACGGATCTATCTTTGACAAAGCATGATCGGGATAATCATTCTTCCCTTTTATTGTAGCATAGAGCTGAAAAAAAAGCAATATTTTTCTTTCACCTTCGCTACCTTTTTGTAAAGAAAAAGAGACCTTTGACAGTCTCTTTTGTTTTTACGGTGAAGGAAGGGCTACCGTACGGCAGTCCTTCCCTTGTTTAGTCATCTACATCAAGGCTTTCAAGAAGGCTCTTTTTCGGTGCCTTCGCGTCGCCGTGGCGAACGAAGAGCATCGTAACGAAGGAAAGCGCGACAAAGAGCGCGCCGAACGGGAAGAATACGTGGCGCATACCGATCAGGTCGTAAAGCACGCCCGAAAGGATGGGGGCAACGATCTGCGCCGCCATCGACGCGGTGTAGTAGTAGCCCGTGTATTTTCCGACGTCGCCGCCGCGAGAAAGCTCCACGACCATCGGGAAGGAGTTGACGTTGATGGTCGCCCAGCCGATGCCCGCAAGGATAAAGACGGGGTACATTAAGAGCTCGGGGGTTTTCGGGGTGACAAAGTAGCCGATGAGGAACGCCGAGGCGAGAATGAGAACACCCGCAAGAATGGTTTTCCTTCTTCCGAAGCGAGAAGCGATAAAGCCAACGGGGATATACGAAACGATAGCCGCCGCCTGTGCGATGATGAGGGTCAGGTTAAAGTTGAAGCCAAGAATGTTGGTGGCGTATACCGAGTATTTACTCGTGATAGAGTTATAGCCTATATACCAAAGCGCGACCGAGGCAAGAATCAAAAGGAGCGAGCGAAGCTCACCGCGAGAAAGCTTGCGCTTTTCACCCGTTTCCTCGTCTGTCTCCACAAGGCCGAGACGGACGGTATCCTCCTCCATCTCCTTAGTCCACGGCACCTCCTTGACGGTAAGAAGAAAGACGATAAGTCCCACAAGCATCACCGAAACGACGGCAATCACGTAGGGCGTATATTCCATATAAAGCTTCTTTGAGGTAGCGAATACCATACCGAGAGCCAGAACGAGGATGCCGCCTGCCGTTCCCGTCAAATTGATAACGGCGTTTGCCTTGGAGCGCAAGGGCTTGACGGTAACGTCGGGCATCAGCGCCACAGCGGGCGAGCGGAAGGTTGCCATCGCTACAAGCACCAAAAGAAGCGTGGCAATAAAGCCGATAAAGGGTAGCGGATTTTGGAGCGTGATCTCTACGGTTGCTTTGCGTACAAGCTCCGCGAACGCTTCGTCGGAAAGCGTTCCCTGCTCCAAGGCGGGGATGCCTTCGGCAACAACCTTTGCTAACTGATAGTTGTCAATAAAGGTGAGTCCCACGAAGGCAACGACGGCAACAAGCGTGCCTACAAGAATGAACGGAGTGCGGCGTCCATAGCGCGAATTGACCTTATCGGAAAGCGCGCCGAAGAGCGGAAGCATAAATACGGCGAGGATGTTGTCGAAGGACATGACCGTGCCCGAAGCGGACTGTGGGAGACCGAAGTGATTAGTCAGGATAAGGGGAATGATAGCATCGTATGCCTGCCAAAATGCGCTGATGAGGAAAAAGGCAAAGCCAACGAGGACTGTGCGTTTGTAGTTTAGTTTCATAGCGTTTCCCTTTCGGTTGATTTCCTTATTAGTATACCATCTTTTTGAGAAAAAAGCAAGTATTCTTTTTATAAGTGGAAAAAGCTCGGCACCGCAAAGCACCGAGCGGTCGTTTTATAGGGTATAGCTGACGAATTCTCCGCCCGAAAGCGTGACCGCCTCGCGAATGCCCGCCTCGCGTAAAAAGGCTTTCGCGTCGTCAAAGGCGAAGGCAAGCTTCGTTTTATCGTGGCAGTCGGAGGAAAGAATGAAGCGCGCACCGCCTTTTTTTAGCACGGAAAGCAGATTCGCCGCGGGATAGGGGGTGGTGCGAATCCCACGCGCGACGGCTCCCGTGTTGATCTCGAAAATACAGCCCGTCTCTGCCGCAAGCGCCGCATAGCGCTCCGCAATGGCATTGTAAGCAGGGTCGGCTAAGAAGCGAGAGGCGTTAAGCTCGTCGTACTTGGTGATGAGATCAAAATGCCCGACGATATCGGGACGGCGAGAGCGAATATAAGAGCAAAAAGCGCTGTAGTAGCTTTCGGCAAGCGCCAAGGTGTTATTCCCGAACGCTGCAAGGCAGCCCTCGAACTGCTCCGCACTCAAATCGATTGGCAGAATGCCCTTATTTGTCAGAAGATAGTGCGAAGAACCGATGATATAATCGTACTTTTCCCGCGCGACGTGAGCAAAGGCATCCTCTTCGGTGCCGAGATATATCTCCATCTTACCTTTATAGGATTGCTTCAAGGCACTTACGCTTGCCACGTAACCGTCTTCGTCCTTCACGCAATAGGATAGATCAAACCGTGTATAGCCGTGCGAAGAGAAGCCAAGAGCGTCAAAGCCCTCTTCAAAGGCGGCTTTTGCCATTTCCTCCGGCGTATCAACGCCGTCGCAAAAGATGCTGTGCGTATGGAAATTGGAAAGCATTTTTGTAAACCTTTCTTTGCTTTTTTAAATAAGTCTGGCGATTTTGCCCCACGGAGGCGTAACCTCTTCGTTATTGATGATCCAAAGCACAGGAATTCCGCGTGCTGCACTCTCCGATGGGAACGGCGCATAGCCGTCGGTCAAAATAATGATGCTAACGGGATCCTCCTCCATTTGCTTTTCCACGTAGGAAAAGATCACATCAAAGTCGGTCCCTCCCCCGCCCTTTGGACGAATAATGAAAAACTCCTGCTCATCCGCAAAGGGTTTAGGGGGCACAACGGTGGCGTCAAAAAATCCGAGCCAGCCCGAGAGCCTTCCGTCAAACTGATCGATAGCCCCCTTGATCTCAGAGTACGCCTCTGTGATCTGCTCGTCGGACATAGACCCCGATGTGTCTATCATAAAGAGAATGTTTTTGACCCTCTCGTCCTTTTCGCAAAAATCGGGAAGGAAGAAGGGGCTTTCGTCAAAACGGCGGTCAGGCGGAGAGAAGGAATAGTCCACGACCTCCTCGGTGACGAACTCGTTCAGCACGGTGCGCCAGTCGGTCTTTGGCTTTTTCATATCCTCAAGGATACGCTCGGCGCAAAGCGGAAGCGTGCCTCTGCCGTTTACGGCATCGCGAACGGAGATGGCCTCCGCCGCGGCTGCTACACGGGCGCGCCAAAGCTCGGACAGGGGCACGTCGCGCTCCTCATCTCCACCCCAAAGGGTGTGATCGTCCCAGCTTCCGCCACTTCCCTTGCCTTGCCTTTGTTTTTTAGCAGAGGAGCCGCCTTGGTTGCTTTTTAAAGAGGAGCCGCTCTTTCCCGAGCTTCCATTTCCGCTTCCGCCACTCGCCTTCTTTTTTTGAGAAGGGGGCGGTTCAAGCATTTTATAGACCTCCTCGGCGGTGTACTTATGCCCTTCCTCACCATCGGGTGTTAAGTGCATCGACTCGCCGTACGCCGAGAGTGTAATGGCGGCGGTGTTTAAGCCGTTTTCAAGAAGGATGTTGGAGTTAACGACGATATCACAAGCAATATTAAAGCGTTCCCCATCAAGCTCCTTGCCGCGCGAGCAATGCTCAAGGACAACGTGAAGGATCTCGTGCATCATCACGAAATCCAGCTCCGCGTCGGAAAGCTCGTCAAGAAAATCCGTGCCAAAGATAATGCGCTCGCCGTCCGTGCAGGCGGTGGCGATCTCCTCGCTGACGGCATAGCCCATATGCATCAAAAGAAGACCGAAAAAGCCATGGGTCTGCAAAATGCGCAGGCGCGACATCAAGAGACGCACGACGTATTTTTTTCTTGCCTCGTCAGACAGAGCCATTTAAAAGCTTTCCTTTCGTTTGCAGCCATTTATAGAACTCGGGGACGCGCATAAGCTTTTCCTTGTAGCCCTTTTCGATCGCCATATAGTCCTTCATAAGTATCGTAGAGAAATCAGGGGGCATACG
>JAZOSE010000016.1:0-32314 GCA_045656965.1 Eubacteriales bacterium | reverse complement strand
GGCACTTCTCTCGTCACTGAGGGAAGCGGCGCTTTCCTCTCGCTACTAAGGAAGGCTTGCCGTTCCTTTTCGTCACTAAGAGCGAAACACGCTCTTTTCGTCACTAAAAAAGCACCCTTTCGGGTGCTTTTTTTATATGCTCAGCAATCGATCTCGCTGAGGAAGACCTCTTTGCCACCCTCGTTACGAGAGCGAAGACCGCCGATAACGAGCTTCATAAGCTCCACCGTTTCTTCAAACGGGAAGGGCTCTTCGCCCGTGCGGAGCCAATGAACGAAGAGGAATGCCTGCCTCAACGAAGGGGCGGCAACGGTCAACGTGCTCAAGGTCGATCCAGATGCAGTCGAAATCAAACATCGAGGCGATCTCGGCAACGCGGGGGTCTGCCAGGTTCAGCTTGGTGCAGACGGCAACCTCGCCGTTTCTCATTTTACGTAAAACGCGGCTTTTTCTCAAATGCATTTTCGTAATCCTCTGTATATTAAAGTTTGTTTTCGCCAGCTTATTTTTTAACGATATAGCCTTCTTTATAAAGAAGCTCTGCAATCAGAACGGCACCGCCTGCGGCACCGCGAAGGGTGTTGTGAGAAAGACCGACGAACTTGTAGTCGTATACGGTGTCCTCGCGAAGACGGCCGACCGTAACGCCCATGCCGCCGTAAATATCGCGGTCAAGCTTTGCTTGGGGACGGTTGTCTTCCTCAAAGTAGGTGATGAACTGCTCGGGTGCGGAGGGAAGGGCGAGCTCTTGGGGCTTGCCGCGGAAGGTCTTCCACGCCTCGAGGATCTCTTCCTTGGTGGGCTTTTTCTCAAAGCTTACGAATACAGCCGCGGTGTGACCGTCGGAGACGGGAACGCGAATGCACTGCGAGGTGATGATGGGAGACTTTGCGGGAACGATCTCACCGTTTTCAACGGTACCCCAAACGCGAAGGGGCTCCTTCTCGCTCTTTTCCTCCTCGCCGCCGATGTAGGGGATGACGTTGTCGATCATCTCGGGCCACTCGCGGAAGGTCTTGCCTGCGCCGCTGATTGCCTGATAGGTGGTGGCAACCACAACGGTGGGCTTGAATTTTAAAAGGGGCGTGAGCGCGGGAACATAGCTCTGGATAGAGCAGTTAGGCTTAACGGCGATGAAGCCGACCTTGGTGCCGAGGCGCTTTCTTTGCGCGTCGATCACAGAGAGGTGCGCGTCGTTGATCTCGGGAATGACCATCGGAACGTCGGGCGTCCAGCGGTTTGCGGAGTTGTTGGAAACTACGGGAAGCTCCGCTTTTGCGTAACGCTCCTCAAGAGCGACGATGTCGGGCTTCTTCATGTCGACAGCGCAGAAAACGAAGTCGACGAGCGATGCGACCTTCTCTACCTCGTCGGAGGAGATAACGGTCATATTTTTGACGCACTCGGGCATCGGAGCGGAGAGCTTCCAGCGCTCGCCGACCGCCTCGGTGTAGGTCTTGCCTGCGCTTCGGGGCGATGCGATCAGTGCGGCAATTTCAAAATAGGGGTGATTTTCAAGAAGGGTAATAAAGCGCTGGCCGACCATGCCGGTAGCACCGATAATACCAACCTTAAGCTTTTCCATAATAAGCCTCCTAATTCTCATATCTTATCTTTATAATAACACAGAGTAAGTATATCACAAGGATACGGATTTGTCAATGAACTATCAAGACTTTCCTATAGCTTTTCACGACATTTTTTCATTTGCGTGACGGAAAAACGCCAAGCGGACGGAGCCGCTTGGCGTCGGATACCTTATTTGGAAAGGATCTTCACGTTGACGGGGAGAATGCCGGTTTGCTCGTATACGATCTCGCCGATCTGTGCAACGTGGCTGGAAAGAAGCTCGCCGTCACCTTTGACGATGATGCTGGCGCTCTCGCCGCTGATCACGGCAACGCACTCCTCAAAGCCCTTGGCGCGAATAAGCGTTTCCACGTTGGCTTCCTTTTCGATCTCGAGGGCGATGCGGGAGATGTCGGCAAGTGCCTCTGCCTTCGCCTCGTCCTTAGCGCTTTCGTTGGCGAGAACCGTTTGGAGCACCTCAAGCGCCTCATCGCGCGCTTGCTGACGGGAGAGTGCGGCGGCGGTGAAATAGCTGTCGGCGTTGTTTTCGTTACCCGCGTCGGCACCTGCGTTGAGGTCGCCCATATTGGAATCTCCGTAATTGATCTTGCCCTCGTCGCCGTAGAATACGAAATAGTTGACCGCGACTGCCGCGCCGATCAAAAGAACGGCGGCGATGATAATAAGATTTCTGCGGCCGATTTTTGCGAGCAGACCGCCCTCGCCTCTGATTTTAAGCTTTGCCATATGTTTTTCCTCCGTTTGATTTTGTGATCACTTTATCGTATGTCTTTTCTTTTTCGTTTAGAACTTATTTTGCGCCCGCAATATAGATTTTCGTCACGGGGAGCGAGAGTGCGCGCGACAAAAGCAGGGTGAGGCTGGTGCGCACGCTTTCCCTGTCGCCCCCCTCGCATACCACCGCGACACCGGCCACGGCGGGGTAGGCGTACGCCGAAAGAATCGCGTCGCCGCCCGAAAGTGCCACGCTTTCTCCCTTTTCGGTCAGGTTCTTTTCGTATATGGCGCGCTCGCCCGTTTCCAGCGTCAAAAGCACGCTTGCCGTGCCTACGCCCTCGGTGCGCTCGCAAAGCTCCTTGACCGATGCGGACAGCTCGGCACGGTATGCCTCGGCGTCGAAGACGGGCTCGCTTGTCCCCTTCGTGCCTTTGCCCGAAAAAAGAAGCAGGGCGATGCCGACGAGTGCAAGCAGTAAAAGATACCATTTTCCCTTGAAGAGTGCTTTGAGCTTTTTTTGGATAGATGGGTCCATTTTTTCTCCTTTCTTTATTTTTTAAGATCTATTTTCGCGTAAACGCCGTAGCTTTTTTCTATATAGCGGAGAATTCCCGTGGCGTCTGCCGTGGCGTTTTTGCCCGAAAGGGTGAGAGAGAGGGCGCAAAGGCGGATCTCCGTTTCCTCAAAGGAGAGCGTGGCGTGTGCCGAAATACCGTCGGGGGAGAGGGAAAAGCGCGCGCACAAATCGCTTGCAATGCCCTTTTCCACGCCCTCGCGCCACACTGCCTCGTATTCCTCCGAGACGGGCGGCGGCTCCGCTTCCGGGAGGGGCGACAGCGCGTGAAGGTCAAGCTCTCCCTTGGGGATCAGTAAAAGCAAAAGGATCAGGGAAAGTGCTGAAAGCGCGGCGCGGCGCACGCTCTCTCTGAGGGGAGCGAGCAGAGATGCGACCGAGACGAGCGCAAGCGAGGAAAGGGCGGCTGAAAAGTATTCCATAATAGCACCTTTTTGTTTTAATTTCCTTGTGCGGCTCTTACGCTGTGTAAGTTGGAAAAGACTTTTAAAGACAAGCTGTATCTCTGCGCGCGTTTATACCGCCCCGAGCCGCGAGAAGATGCCTACCAAAATGAGAAACATAACGCTCGTAATGGCGACGGCGGCGAGCATCAGATCAAGCACGCCGCGATAGCGCTCGCAAATGCTGCCGACGCTTCCTGCTCCCATTGCCGTGGCGGCGAGCGAGGAAAGCGAAAGGGCGATGCGCAAAACGACAAGCTCGGCAAGCACGGGAAGAAGAAGGGATAAAAGCGCTACGAGCGCCCCGGCACCAAAGGTGCTTTTGACGAGCGAGAGCGAGGAGGAGAGCGTTCCGAGCATGGAGGAGATCGCACCGCCAACGAGGGGGATGCTTTCTCCAACGGTAAATTTCGCCGCACGCATGGCTACGGAATCCGCCGAGGAGGCAAGTCCCGACTCAAAGGCGAGCGAGGCACAAAGAAAAAAGCATATAACCGAGAGGATCCAGACGAAGCTCGCGCGGATCCTCTTTTCTATTTCTGCTGTGAGCGTTGAGAAAGAAAAGGGGGAAAGAAGAGAAAGAGCGAAAAGGATTTTTAAAAGCGGAGAGAGAAGCCCTAAAACAACGCTTTCTAAGATCCCCACAAAAACGGTAAAGCCGCTTGACGCCGCCGCCGCGCTTCCCACCGCACCGCTTGCCGAAAAAACAGATACGTAAAGCGGAGAAAGCAAGGAGGAGAAGGCGGAAAGCTCTGTCAAAAAGGAAAAAACGCGCGAAAGCGTAGAGGAAAGAAGCCGATAAAACAAAAGCGCGGGCGCGGCGGAAAAGAATATTTCGGCAAAGCGGCTCTTGCCAAAAAATGAGCCGACAAGCGAGGCGGCGGAAAAAAGAAGCGCCGTTCCAAAAAGCTTTCCCGCCGTGCCGCCGTTAGAAAGAGCGCCCGAAAGGGCGTCTGCTGCGAGGGAAAAGATGTGGCGAAAGCCACCCGCCTCACGAATGGCGTTGGCATCGGGCGCACTGGTGCCGAGCGACTCCTTTGCCGCATCGGGCAGGATGTCCGCAAGTCCGCCGATCAGATCCTCCTTTGCTTCGCTGACGGTGTTTTCCGTGGCAAGTGCCTTGGAGGGAGACAGAAGGAGCAAGGGAAAAAGGAGAAATAGAGATAAAAGCAGGGCGCGTATTTTCATAAAAGCTCTCCCGAGAGGGTAAGTAGCTCTCTTAAAACGGGGAAAACGAGAAAAAAGATCTCGGCGTTTCCGAAAAAAACGAGGCGCTTGCCAAGTGTCCCTGCGCCGAGCTCGTCGCAGGGGTCGGCACCGATCTCGGTCAAAAGCCCGACGGAAAGGATCTTAAAAACGGTCTTGACCTCGTCTTTTTCTGCGAGAGCTGCAAGCGTGTAAAGAAGCTCGCTTTCCGCGTAACGCGAGAGGGCGGCACAGAAAAGAAGCAGACCCGAGGAAAGGGAAAGAATCGGCGCAAGCGGACTTTTGCTCTCCTTTAAAACGAGGATCAAAACGGCAGCGAGGACGGCAAAGCCGAAGGCACTCTCCGCACTCACAGACCGAATACCTCGCGCAATGCGCCGACGAGCTCGCCAAAACGGTCGACGAGCATCAAAAAGACCACCACCATCGCCGTCAGCGTGAGTAAGAGTGACTGCTCGTCACGCCCCGTTTTTGATAAAATTTGAGAGGTCAGCGCCACAAGCAGTCCGACTCCCGCCACGCGCAAAAGAAGAGAAACGTCCATTTTGCCCTTTTCCTTTCCTTTTTTAAAAAAAATGCAAACAGTTGTTTGCTTTATATGAAGAGAAGCAGTATCATACCGCTTCCCGAGAGAAGAAGCGTGCGCCGCGTTTTGAGACGCGCGGGGAGTGCGCGACGGTGGGCATCCAGCTCGGAAAACAGAAGCTCGCATTCTCGCGCGAGCGCCTCGTTTTCCTCCTCGCGAAAGCGCTTTCCGAGCCCTTCGGCGTAGAGCGAGAGCGAGCGAAGCGACCCTTCGGGAAGATACGGCGGACACTCGGCGAGCGCCGAGGCGAGCCCGTGCTTCCTTAGAGCAAGGAGAAAGGGCGTTCCCTCCAGCGCACGGTTTCGGAAGGAGGCGTAGACCTCGGAAAGAGGAAGCCCCTCGCTCGAAATGGCATGCTTCATATGTAAAAGAAGAAGATAGACCCCCTCAAGCTCCTCGCATTTTCTTTTTTCGCTTTGCAAGGCGTGAGCGCTGAAAAGAAGGGAGGCGAGTGAGAAAAGAATAATACCCAGTATCTTCATGCGCTTACCCCCCTTGTCTCAGTGGGTTTTCCCGTCAGGACGTTCCACAAATATGGGAATATCCCCTCCGAAAAAAGAGGACGAAGCGCGCCGCTTAAAACCTCGCCTTCGGTCTTTCCGTGCACCGAGGCGATCACGGGCACGCCAAGCGAGGAAAGCGAAAGGAGTGCCTCTCTATCCTCTTTTCCGAGTTCGTCCATAATCAGCAGCTCGGGGGAGAGCGTGCGCACGGCGATCTCGGCACCCTTTGCCTTTGGATATCCTGAAAGGCGGTCGATGAGACATTCCTTTTCAAAGCCCAAAAGCTCGCCACGCGAGTCGATCACCGCGCAAGAAAGCGCCTTCTCGCCGCGCGAAAGCTCGCGCGCAAGCTCACGAAGCAGGGTGGTCTTTCCGCCGGAGGGCGGCGCGAAAAGCAGAATGCCTCGCCGTTTTTCCAAAAAGAAGGAGACAAGCGCGTCGGCGCATCCCTTTACTGCGTGGGGAATGCGAAAGCAAAGGCTTTCCACACCCGAAAGGCTTGTCACCCCGCCGCGCACCGAGGCGCGACCGCCCACACCTACGCGGACACCGCCCCTGAGAGTAACGAAGCCCTCGCGGATGCTTTCCTCAAAGGCGTACACCGACCCATCGCAAACGCGGGAAAGAATGTCGCGCATCTCGCCTTGCGTAAGGGCGACGGCGAGGGGAAGATTCTTTCTTTCTCCGTCTTTTCGGAGGGCGAGCGAGGAGCAAGTGCCTGCGCGCAAGTGAAGCTCGGAAAGCGTAAATGAGGTCTTATTCATTGCGGCAAGGGCGGCGTTTTTTACTTTCTCTGGCAAAAGCGAGAGGACGGTCCGTTCCATCTTTTTTCGCTGTCCTTTCTTGAAAAATGGAGAAATGTGGGAAAATATGTCAAAAAAGTTCACATTTTCTTTTCGGTTTTCCCTTGACAAACGGAAAATGCTATGGTAAAATACTGCTTGCTGACAAAAAATGACAACGAAAGAGGTGCTTTATTATGAAGGACACCGGCATTGTAAGAAATATTGACGAAATGGGCAGACTCGTGCTTCCCAAGGAAATGCGCCGCAAGATGGGTATCGAAAGCGGCGACGAGATCGAGTTCTACGCGGAGGACGATCGCATCATTCTTCGCAAGTTCCAGCCCTCTTGCTATTTCTGCGGCGGTGAAAAGACGGTCGTGGATTACAAAGGGAAGCGCATTTGCGTGGACTGCGTTGCCGAAATCAAAAAAAGCTTTTAAGCGTATGCCGACCCTTTGGGGTCGGCTTTTTCTTTGCATTCTCTACTGGTACAAGGTATGCATAGCCTGTCTTGTTTAGAACGGGACAAACATTTTTGGGAAAATAGCGTTTTTTGATTGACAGTCGCTCTTCTTTATGATAAAATAGTTCTGTTTGAGACTCTATTAAGTTGAAGAAAGGAACGCGCGTGCGCGTTTAAAGAAATATGCAGTATATCGTTCTCGATCTGGAATGGAACCAGACCTATCACGAAAAGGCAGTTGCCACCCAAAAGGCACTCTCTATTCGCCTTCGCGGAGAGGTTATTCAGATCGGCGCTGTAAAGCTCAGCGAGGAGTTAGAGATCATCGGCAGCTACCGCATCACCGTGAAGCCTCGCTTTTATAAAAAGATCCATCGCCACGTGATGAGACTTACGGGCATCGACCAGGAGCAGCTGGATCACGGTGTGCCGCTTGAAGAGGCTATGGCATCCTTCCACCGCTTCTGCGGCGACGACTCGGTGTTTCTCACATGGGGACCCGACGATATGCCGATGCTCTTTGATAACCTTCGCGCCAACAAGCTTGAATGCCCCTTCCTTTCGTGTTACTACGATATGCAGCCGATGTTCAACCGCGAGACTGACGGAGAAAAGCGCCAGCGCTCCTTGGAATTCGCAATGGAGCATTTCGGCATTGAAATGAACCTTCCCGCGCACGACGCGCTCAACGACGCCTACTTTACCGCCAAGGTTGCTCAGCGCCTCCATATCGCCGCGGGCATTGAGGAAAGCAAGAAGATCGAGGGAGAGTTCCTCTCGGACGTTACGCTTGGCGATGCCGACTCGGGAGAAAAGGGCTTTGCCTCGGTGGAAAAGGTGCTTTCCGTTGACGAGTTTAAGGCGCCCGTATGCCCGATTTGCGGTGCTGCTCTTGAAAAGAAGGAAGCCACCCTGCACTCTAAGGGTCAAAAGTATATCACGCTCTACGGATGCGAAAAGGATGGCGAGCTGATGCAGCAGCTTACCATTCGCCGCAATATCAACGAAACGCTTCGCGCGCGCATCGTTTTCTATCGCGCCGACGAGGAGAAGCTTGCTCGCTACCGTGAAAAGCTTGCGCAAGAAAAGGAATTCCGCCGCTCCCGCCGCCGTCGCACGCGCGGCAAGAAAACCACCGAGGGTGCTGCCGAAAGCAAAAGCGGCGTAACGGTTGGTTAAAATGACAACTAAACTTGACAAAATAAAGAAAAGCCCGCTTTTTAAGGGGCTTAGCGACGACGAGCTTTTGCGCGCCAAGGAGATTCTTTCCGCTGTGCGCACCACCTATTTAAAGGGAGAATATCTGCTTTCTGCCGCCGAGCCGTTTTTGCGCTTTGGACTTGTGCTTTCGGGCGCGGTCTCGGTCTATATGGACGATATAGACGGTGAAAGAATGATGATGGCGAGCGTTTCGGAGGGGGATACCTTCGGAGAATCACACGCTTATCTTGGCACGAAGGAGAGCCCTGTGTACATTCTTGCCGCCTCCGATGCGGAGATCCTTTGGCTTTCTCCCGCCTCGCTCTACGGCTATGGAGGAGACGGCTTGGCGCTTCGTCTTCGCGAGCGCTTTACCGCGCTTTTGGCCGCACGAGCGCTTTACCAGAACACCCGCATACAGATTTTATCCAAGCCCACCATTCGCGCGCGCATCGTTGCGTTTTTAACGCAGTATGAGGCAAGGGCAAAAAGCAAGACCTTCTCCGTTCCCTTCGACCGAAGCACCCTTGCCGTCTACCTCGGGGTGAACCGCAGTGCGCTCTCGCGAGAGCTTTCCGCGATGAAAAGGGAAGGACTGATCGATTTTTACAAAAATACGTTTAAGCTACGATAAAAAGGACTTTTCCCGAGGTCCTTTTTATTTTTTGCCATATTTTGTTGCAATTGCAACAAAATAAAAGGAAAAAGCGGTATATACTATAAATGGAAAATAAAAGCGCGCTTGTGCGCGCGGAAATGAGGACACATATGAAAAAAACACTTTCGTTTCTTTTAGCTCTCGTGCTTTTGGTGCTTCCGCTTGCCGCTTGCTCCCCCGAAGAGACCGCCACTGTTCGCCTCGGCGGCATGACGGGTCCGACCTCCATCGGCATGGCGAAGCTTTTAGAGGATAACGCCGAGGGAAAAACGGCGAACAGCTATGAGTTTACGCTTGCCACGGCGGGCGATGAGATCAAAACCAAGCTGCTTCAGGATGAGCTGGATATCGCCGCGATTCCCGCTAACCTCGCCAGTGCACTTTATAATGCCACGGGCGGAAAGATCAAGCTGCTTGCTATCAACACGCTCGGCGTGGTCAGTATTCTTGAAAAGGGAAACGCGATAAACGCGCTCTCCGACCTTGCGGGCAAGAAGGTCTATGCTCCCGCCACGGCAAAGGGTGCGATCCCTGAGCTTGTTTTTAACTATCTGCTTGCCGAAAACGGCGTTACGGGTGTCACGGTTGAATGGATCGAGGCGACCCAGCTTGCCGCCAAGCTTAAAACCGAAGCGGGCGCGGTGGTGCTTTCCCCTGAGCCCAACGCCAGCGCTATTTTAACCAACGTGGAGGGCTCGTGCCGCGCCATTGATCTCAACGAAGCGTGGGGTGCGCTCCAAAACGGTGCTGAATATATCACGGGCGTTGTGGTGGCACGCACCGCATTCATCGAGGAAAATCCCGAGGCGGTAGAGGCCTTCTTGAAGGAATACGGTGTTTCGGTCTCCTACGTTAACGCGCAAAACGCTGCCGCTGTTGCTGCTCTCGTGAAGAAGCACGAGATCTTGACCACGCCCGAAAAGGTGATCGAAAAGGCGATTCCCGCTTGCAACATTAAGTTTATTGACGGCGAGGATATGAAAACGGCGATGAGCGGATTTATCGACTGCGTTTTTGAGGGCAACCCCAAGGCATTCGGCGGTAAGAAGCCCGACGACGCGTTCTACTATATAAATAAATGAAAAAGATCAAGTTGAAGAGAAAAACGCTTCTTTTGGGTGCCTCGGTCCTTTTGGCGCTTCTTCTTTGGCAAGTGGCGGCGATGATCTTAAACGAATCGCTTCTTTTAGCGTCTCCCATCGCGGTCATCGCCCGCCTCTTTACCGTGTGGCGTGAGCCCGATTTCCTCGCGGCACTTCTGTTTAGCTTCGTGCGCATCGTTCTTGGCTTCCTTGCGGCGCTCGTGCTTGGCGTGGCGCTGGCGGCGCTGTCTGCGCGCTTTCGTGCGGCACAGATCCTTCTTTATCCGTATATGACGGCGATCAAGACGGTGCCCGTGGCGGCGCTTATCGTTATCGCGTTCGTCTGGTTTTCCTCAAACACGCTTTCGTCCTTTATTTGCTTTCTTATCGTGCTTCCCACGGTATATGCGTCGACGCTTGCCGCGATCAGAAGCGTGGACGGGCGCATGCTGGAGATGGCAAGGGTGTTTCATCTTTCGCCCTCGGCAAGGCTATACGCGGTGTATCTGCCCGCGTTAAAGCCACACTTTCTGTCGGCATCGGCACTGGCGGCGGGTCTTGCCTTTAAGTCGGGTATTGCTGCGGAAATTATTGCGGTTCCCGCCAATGCCTCTATTGGCGAAATGATGTATTATGCAAAGCTTTATTTACAAACGACCGATCTTTACGTTTGGACGCTCTTGATCGTGCTTTTAAGCATCGCCTTCGAAAAGGCGTCCACGGCGCTTCTCTCGCTTGGCTTCCGCGCCGTTGCCCGCGCCGCCTCGCCGAGAGCGGCGGGAAAGGCACCCGCGCCGCGAGCCGTCTTAAACGAAAGCCCCGTCGTTTTGAAGAACGTATGCAAGAGCTTTGAGGGAAATACCGTTTTAAAGGATATGACCCTTTCGCTTGCCCCGCGTACAAGACACGCGCTGATGGGTGCCTCAGGCATTGGAAAGACCACGCTTCTAAGAATCGCCGCGGGTCTTGAAGAGGCGGACAGCGGTACTGTTTTTTCACCTGCTTCCGCATTCGTTTTCCAAGAGGACAGGCTGTCGGGAGATCTTTCCGCCATTGGCAACGCGCGCCTTGGCGCGCGTGACGTCACCGCCGCCCAAGCGGCAGGGATGCTTTCGCTTTTGGGGCTTGAGGGGCATTTAGATAAGCCCGTGCGTGAGCTTTCGGGCGGTATGCGCCGCCGCGTGGCTATCGCCCGTGCGCTCCTTTCGCCCGCTCCGCTTCTTCTTCTTGACGAGCCGTTTAAGGGGCTTGACGAGGAGACGAGAGACAAGACCGCTCGCGTGATCAAGGAGTACGCAAGGGATAAGACCGTCCTTCTCGTCACCCACGACGAAAGGGAGGCGGCACTCCTTTCGGCAGAGATCATTACGCTTTAAATAAAAAACCCTTGCGAAAAGCGTACTTCTCATAAGGAAGTTTGATATTCTTGTAGTCCGATAAGATATAATTACCCTGCGGAAGACAAAGATTAACCCCGACAGATTTTGAATGTCTGTCGGGGTTTTATTACGTCAGGTCGTATGTAGTATATTTTGTCTGTGAAAGCAATTTTTGAAGTTTCAAAAAACGTTCTCGTTTTGTTCCGTGCAAAAGATAGTTTTGGAAAGGAAAGACGAAAGCTTTCCGAAAAACGATTTTAGTTTGTAAACCGTTAGTATATAGAAGAATATATCCTTTTTCGATATTTCTTTCGCCAATGCACCTGTTATTATTTGTTGAATAGGTATCTTCAAAGTTTTTTGCACACTCTTCAAAATCAATTTGATGTAAGCCGTCTTTAGCTTTGTATACAAGAGAATCAGAAAAGTTTTCGGCCTTATTTCTATTCACCGCAAAAATTTGATGGTCATATATGATTATTTCCATAATGCGTTCTCCTTTTAGCGCCAGTTTCGCCTTTGTATAACAAAGGCATAGGGCAAAGCCCATACCCCTATTCATTATATAACAAATCAGCAGAGAAAGCAAGAGTTATATTCCGACTTCGTCGGAGTGATATGATCGCGTGCGCGATCGTGATATTGAAGCCTTACGGCTCCAGTGATATTTTATTCGCCTCCAAACTCGCGTAGCGAATACCACTCGGCGATAGCCGAATATCACTGCGAAGCAATAGAACTCGCCCAAGGCGAATAAAACTGCCCAACTTCCTTATGAGAAGTTGGGCAAAGCAAGTGGTTTTTTATTGGATGGTTATTTCGTACCGAAGAGTCTGTCGCCCGCGTCACCAAGACCGGGAAGAATGTAGCACTTATCGTTGAGGCCTCTGTCGAGCGTGGAAACGTAGATGTTAACGTCGGGGTGAGCCTCGGCAACCTTGCTAACGCCCTCGGGCGCACCGATGATCGCCATGAACTTGATGTGCTTACAGCCCTTGTCCTTTAAAAGCTGGATGGCGTCGCAAGCGCTGCCGCCCGTGGCAAGCATGGGGTCAACCACGAGGACGAGCTTGTCCTCAATGCCCTCGGGGAGCTTGCAGTAGTACGACTGGGGAAGCATGGTTTCCTCGTCGCGGTACATACCGATATGTCCGACTCTTGCGGAGGGGAAGAGCACGTGGATGCCGTTGACCATGCCAAGACCTGCGCGCAGGATGGGAACGATCGCGATGGCGTTGTCCTTAACCACTCTCTGCTTGCAGGTTTCAAGGGGCGTTTCTACCTCGATCTCGACGGTGGGCACGCCTTCCTTTAAGCTTTCGTAGGTCATCAGCGTGGTGATCTCCTCGACCAGCTCACGAAATTCCTTCATGCTCGTGCGCTTGTCGCGCAGAATAGCGATCTTGTGACGGATCAGGGGGTGGTCGAAGATAACTACGTTGTCGTAGCTTTTCATTCCTCGTCGCCTCCCTCAGCAGTTTCCTCTGCGGGCTTCTTGAATTTGTTAAGAAGAATATTGACAAGGATACCGAGGATCAAGGCGCAAGCGATAGAGGTGATGGTGACCTTGCCGATCGCCATCGACATACCGCCGATACCGGCGATCAGAATGACCGATACGGTAAAGAGGTTTGCGTTGTCCTCAAGGTTGACCTTCTGGATCATCTTAAGACCCGAAACGGCGATAAAGCCGTAAAGCGTGATGCAAACGCCGCCCATAACGCAACCGGGAATGGAATCAAGGAATGCAACGAAGGGCGAAACGAAGGAAATGAGAATTGCCATAATAGCGGTGGTGGTGATGGTGGCAACCGATGCATTGCGAGTGATGGCTACGCAACCGACCGACTCACCGTAGGTGGTGTTGGGGCAGCCGCCGAAGATCGCACCGGCGATAGAGCCGACACCGTCGCCAAGAAGGGTGCGATGCAAGCCGGGATCCTCAAGAAGGTCCGAGCCGATGATGGAGGAGAGGTTCTTGTGGTCGGCAATATGCTCTGCGAAAACAACGAACGCAACGGGAACGTAAGCGACCGCAACGGTGGCAAGATAGCTCCACTCGAAGTCCTTAACGCCCTTGAATGCCTCAATAAAGGAGAACTTGGGAAGGTCAAGGAAGGTGGTGAATTTTACGCCGTCCGCGACAAGCGCCTGGAAGGGAGCAAAATCAACGACCTTAAGCGCGTCGTTTCCTGCCGCATAGCCGATAACGGTGAAGATGAGTGCCACAGCGTAGCCGGCTAAAATACCGATAATGAAGGGGATAAGCTTGGTCATCTTCTTACCGTAGGTCGAGCAAACGATGACAACGGCGAGAGTGACGAGCGCGCAGATCAGGGAGAGCCAAAGGTCGCCGGACATGATGAAGGCACCGTTTGCGTCCTGAGGACCGTAGGAGAACACGTCCTTGATTGCCGCGCCTGCGAGCGAAAGACCGATGATAGCAACCGTAGGACCGATAACGGCGGGAGGCATCAGCTTGTTGATCCAGTTAACGCCGACGAATTTAACGATCAGGGCGATAACGACGTAAACAAGTCCTGCGAAGATGGCACCGAAGAGAAGTCCGAGATAGCCGAGGCTTGCGGAGACGGCACCTGCGAACGCCGCGGTCATCGAGCCGATGAAGGCGAAGGACGAGCCGAGGAATACGGGGCTGCGGAAGCGAGTGAAGAGCTGATAAACGAGAGTACCGACGCCCGCGCCGAGAAGTGCGGCGGAGGCGGACATGCCGTGACCGACGATTGCGGGGACGGCGATGGTTGCCGCCATAATGGCGAGCAGCTGTTGGATAGCGAAGACGAGAAGCTTGCTAAATTTGGGTTTGTCGTGGATGTCGTAGACTAAATTTTTAGACATAATCTTTCTCCTTGCTTTCTTGGCAAAGCATGTATGCTTTGTCATTTTCGTCTTCTATTGTACCACTCGTGTCGAAAAAAGTCAACCTATATATGAAAAAACAAATAAAATAAAAACCGCTTGCCTAAGCAAACGGTTTTCGTTCGGTGGGAAATATAGAGCCGTTAAGGCACCTTGATGTCGCGCGCGGGGCATTTCATCTCCGTGCGTGCGCGGTTGGGTACGGGGGGATCCATCGGAATGCCGTAGGGGTTTTCCTGCTTGGGCGTGCCTGCGGGAAGAATATCCTTGCCGTCGACAACCGTTTTTGCAGGGTCGAGCATGCCGTTCTTTTTGTTTTTTGCGTTGTTTTTTGCCATTTTGGCTCTCCTTTTTAAGTGCTTGCCGTTATTTTACCCTGTTTTTTATACTTTACGCTCCGAAAAAGCAGTGAAACGAAAATATTTCAATAAAAAAGAAGATTTTTAAGGTTTTGCACTTGACAAACGCGAAAACATCTGTTATAATACCATTTGTTCGGAACGCTGCTATGGCTCAGTTGGTAGAGCACATCCTTGGTAAGGATGAGGTCCCCGGTTCAAATCCGGGTAGCAGCTCCAAACAAAAGAGCACTGCGAGAGCAGTACTCTTTTGTTTGGAACGATGTTTGCCCTTGCGGGCAAGTGATGTTGACTTCGTCAGTGATGTTCACTGCGTGAGTGATGTTTCGCCTCGCGGCGAAGTGGGCAAACATCACATCACTTTGCGACGAAGGAGCAATACATCACTGTGGCGAAGCCATAACATCACTTCGGCGTAGCCGATACATCACTCTTTACAAACAATAAAATTTATGCTATAATATAACCGAAAGCGAGGTACTACTATGGCAGAATCTAAATTGCGTGAACTTTCAATGGAGTTTTCTGTTGATATTATTAACCTTGTCAAATTCTTAAAGTCCAATCACGAATCCGTTATCGCCAATCAGATCGGCAGGAGCGGTACATCTATCGGTGCGAATATTCATGAGGCACAGTATGCACAAGGCAAAAAGGATTTCATATCCAAGCTTGAAATCGCGCTCAAGGAGGCAAGTGAAACAGGCTATTGGCTTGAACTTTTACATAGAACGAATTATATTGATGCACAGCAATATAAGATTTTGTCCGACAAATGCGCCACGCTTCGCGTAATGCTCGTTTCTTCTTGCAGAACGGCGAAATCAAATATTGATAACAAATAATTTTCAAATATTTATCCGGACTTATGACTTCCTTTCGGCTGGGTAAAACGCTGTATACCGAAAGGAAGTTTTTTATATGAGACGGAACGCAAGCCTTCGCGTGAAAAGGTTTTTTACGCATTGACAAAGGGTGGTTTTTGTGCTACAATCATATTAAATATGCTCGTGTTTTAAAAAAAGGGAAGCTTATGAAGATAACAGCACAAGCCGAAAAGAAGATAGAAGAGCTCTTAAAGGAGCTGACCTTAGAGGAAAAGGTGTCGCTCTGCCACGCGAACTCTAAGTTCTATGCGGGCGGCGTGGAGCGTCTTGGTATCGGGGAGCTTGCTATGATGGACGGGCCGCACGGTGTCCGAAGCGAGACGGAGCGCGATGCTTGGACCTGCCTCAATCGCCCCGAGGACAGATGCACCTATCTTCCCACGGGAACGGCGCTTGCCGCGACCTTCAACCCCGAGCTTGGCTATCGCTTCGGTCGTGTGCTTGGTGCTGAGGCGCGCCATCGCGAGAAGGATATCATTCTCGGCCCCGGTGTCAACATTATCCGCACCCCCCTTTGCGGAAGAAACTTTGAATATATGAGCGAGGACCCTTGCCTGATCGAAAAAATGCCGCCATCATTGAGGGCGGTGCCTCGTCGGTGATGGGCGCATATAATAAGCACGAGGGGCAATATATGTGTCATAACGCCTTTCTTGTGCGTGACGTTTTGAAGAAAAGTGGGGCTTTGAGGGCGTGTACCTGACCGACTGGGCAGGCTGTCACGACACTGAGGAGGCGATCTATAACGGACTTGATCTCGAAATGGGAACGCCGAAGCCCTATAACGAATACTATTTAGCCGATCCCTTCCTTGCCCGCGCTCGCGAGCTATGCGCCTTTGAAAAGGTCACGCTCGGCGCGGGCGAAAAGACCAGAATTACGCTTCCCGTTTCCCGCTGAGACTTATGCTTCTTTGACGAAGAAAAGGACGACTTCGTTTTAGAGCACGGTGTCTTTAACGTCTTTGTAGGCTCGTCCTCCCGCGACATTCGTCTTGCCGCGAAATTTACTATTTAAGTTAGGAAAAAACAAAGTATGATTTACAGTTCGATATTAGATGCGATCGGCAACACTCCGATGATCCGTCTTTCCCGTATGACAGGACCCAACGACGCTGAGGTGCTCGTTAAGTTTGAGGGCTTAAACGTCGGCGGCTCGATCAAAACGCGCACGGCGTACAATATGATCCTTGCAGCAGAGGCAGAGGGACTTCTTTCCCCCGACAGCATCATCGTAGAGCCGACCAGCGGCAATCAGGGCATCGGTCTTGCTCTTGTGGGCGCGGTGCGCGGATACAGGGTCAAGATCATAATGCCCGACTCGGTCAGCGAGGAGAGGCGCAAGCTCGTGGAGCATTACGGTGCCGAGGTCATTCTCGTGCATGACGACGGCAACATCGGGCTATGCATTGAGGAGTGCTTGGCTCTTGCTCTTAAAATGAAGAAAGAGGACGCACGCGTTTTTGTTCCTCAGCAGTTTGAAAACCCCGCAAACGTCGCTATTCAGCGCTCGGGCACGGGCGCGGAGATTCTTCGTCAGGTCGGAAGACCCATTCACGGCTTTTGCTCGGGCATCGGCACGGGCGGCACCATCACGGGCATCGGCGAGACCTTGAAGGCACAAAACCCCGATATGACGATCTGGGCGGTAGAGCCTGAGAACGCCGCGATCCTTTCGGGCGGCTCGATCGGCACTCATTTGCAGATGGGCATCGGTGACGGTATCATTCCTCTCATCTTAAATCAAAAGATCTATGACGACGTGTGCATCGTCAAGGATGAGGAGGCGCTCGCGACCTCAAAGGCGCTTGCCCGTCTTGAGGGCATTATGTGCGGTATTTCCAGCGGCACCAACGTTGCCGCCGCGCTTCGCCTTGCGAAAAAGCTCGGCAAGGGCAAAACGGTGGTCACCGTTCTTCCCGACACGGCGGAAAGATATTTTTCAACCCCGCTTTTTGAGGATTGAGAAGGGAAGCAGAGAGAGTGTGAGAGAATGAAAACCGATCATTCTCTCTTTTTCTTCTTTTTTAGATAAATATATTGACAAACGGAAAAAGCGGTGATATAATACAGTATCATAAACCGTTGATGCGGAGATAACGTCAAGAGATGCGCCCACAGAGAGCTCGGGAGGCTGAGAGCCGAGCGGAGATGCGGCTTGGCAAATGGACCGCGGAGGGCGCAGTCAAAAGAGAAGGGCTCTTCTCCCAGTATTCTGCGACGCTATGCACGCGTGAGAGGCATAGGGTATGGAAGTACCCCTAAAAGCGCACGGAAACGTGAAGCAAGGTGGCACCGCGGATAAGAGATTGTTCGTCCTTGAAGGAATTTTGAAGTTCTTTTAGGGGCGTTTTGTTTTTCCAAAGCAAAAGGAGAAAAATATGGTTATTCTATCATCTCGATGGCGGGCACAGACTGAGCTTTCAAACTGAAAACAACGTAAAAAATCAAGGAGAATATAAAAATGAAATTAAACGGCGTGGATTTTGATACTTATTTTAATAGTTACCCTGATAAAGACGGTTATTTTGGCAAGTACGGCGGTGTGTACGTAGACGACAAGCTCAAGGCGGCTATGGCGGAGATCACCGAGGCGTACTATTCGATTTGCCAGTCGAGAAAGTTTATTGCGGAGCTTCGCCGCATTCGTAAGGAGTTTCAGGGCAGACCCACCCCCATTTCGCATTTAGAGCGCCTCTCCGACGCACTCGGCGGCAAGGTGCAGCTGTATGCGAAGCGCGAGGACCTCAACCACTCGGGCGCGCACAAGCTCAATCACTGCATGGGTGAGGCACTTCTTGCCAAGTATATGGGCAAAAAGAAGGTCATCGGCGAAACGGGTGCGGGTCAGCACGGCGTGGCGCTTGCCACCGCCGCGGCGTACTTTGGGCTGGAGTGCGATATTTATATGGGCTCTGTGGACATTAAGAAGCAGGCACCCAACGTGGCAAGAATGAAGATCCTCGGCGCGAACGTCGTGGAGGTCACCCACGGTCTTCAAACCTTGAAGGAAGCGGTCGACGCCGCCTTTGACGCATATAGCAAGGAGTATAAGGACGCGATCTACTGCATCGGCTCGGTGCTTGGCCCTCATCCCTTCCCGATGATGGTGCGCGATTTCCAAAGCGTTGTCGGTATTGAGGCAAGAGAGCAGTTTATTGAGATGACGGGTCATCTGCCCTCCGCGATCGTTGCCTGCGTGGGTGGCGGAAGCAACGCGGCGGGTCTTTTCGCAGGCTTCCTTAACGATCCTGTGGACATTTATGGCATTGAGCCTCTCGGCAGAGGTGCGAAGCTCGGCGATCACGCGGCGAGCCTCAAATACGGCACGGAGGGCATTATGCACGGCTTTAACAGCATTATGCTCAAGGATGAAAACGGCGAGCCCGCCCCCGTTTACTCGGTGGCAAGCGGTCTTGACTATCCCTCATCCGGCCCCGAGCACGCCTTCCTTCAGGAGATCGGCAGAGTCAAATACGACGTGATCGACGACGAGGAGACCATCGACGCCTTCTACAAGCTGGCGCGCATGGAGGGTATTATCCCCGCTATCGAAAGCTCGCACGCCGTTGCCTTCGGTATGAAGCTGGCTAAGAGAATGGAGCACGGCTCTGTGCTTATTAACCTTTCGGGTCGCGGCGATAAGGACATGGACTTTGTTCTTGAGAACTATGGCATCAGATAAACGCACGTTTAAAGGCTGTGAAGCGTCTGTCAGCAACAGTCTATAAACTGAGAGGAATGTAAACAAAAGTATGAAAACAACAAGGAAAATCATCTTTTGCGCGCTATTGGCCTCGCTTACCTGCGTGGCAACGATGTTAATTAAGATCCCCTCGCCGTTAAATGGCTACTTAAATCTTGGCGACGCGGTGGTGCTTCTTTCGGGATTTCTTCTTCCTATGCCGTATGCCTTTTCGGCGGCAGCTCTTGGCTCGGGTCTTGCCGACGTTTTTTCGGGCTATGCCATCTATGCGCCTGCGACGTTTCTTATTAAGGGTCTTATGGCGCTGCTCACACGCGCCACCGTGCTTTCCTTCAAGAAAAAGGGCAAGCGCGCGGGCTTTCTTTTCGGTGCGGTCGCGGCTGAGCTTGTGATGGTGGCGGGGTATTTGCTTTTTGAAAGCATTCTTTACGGCTTTATCGCTTCGCTCGTCAACGTGATCCCGAACGCTCTTCAGGGCGTGGCGGGCATTCTCGTTGGCTTCCTTCTCGTGAAGCTGTTTGAAAAGCAAAAAATAGCGCATTATTTTGAATAAAAAAGAGGGCGGTGCCAAAGCACCGCCCTTTAAATTTCAAAAACATCTTGCATTGTTTACCGACCGGTAGTATAATAAAAGTGATAAACAGAAAAAGGAGCACCTTTATGAAACTCTCCGAGCTTCTTAAGCAAGACAAGCTATCCTTATCCTTTGAGGTCTTTCCGCCCAAAACGGATACGACCTTTGAAAGCGTCAAGGAGGCGACCGAGGCGATCGCCGCCCTTCACCCCGCTTTTATGAGCGTGACCTACGGTGCGGGAGGCGGCACGAGCCGCTACACCCTTGAAATTGCCAAAAACATCAAGGAGCGCTACGGCGTGCCAAGCTTAGCGCATCTTACCTGCGTTTCCTCTACGAAAGAAACGGTGAAGGAAAGAATAGAGGCGATCAAGGCAGCGGGCATTGAGAACGTGATGGCGCTCAGGGGCGATATCCCGAAGGAACTGGAGAGTGCAGACAGGAGCGCGTGGGACTATCATCATGCGTATGAGCTTGTGCGCGAGCTTCGCGCGTCGGGTGCGGATCTCTGCATTGGCGGAGCGGCGTATCCTGAGGTTCATCCCGAGAGCGCCTCGCAAGCAGAGGATATCAGGTACTTAAAGGAAAAGGTCGACGCGGGCTGTGATTTTCTTACCACGCAGATGTTTTTCGATAACAATCTTCTTTACAATTTTCTTTATAAGATTCGCGAGGCGGGCGTGACCGTTCCCGTGATCCCCGGTATTATGCCTATCACGAGCGCCACGCAGATCGAGCGCGCGGTGAAGCTTTCGGGCTCCTTTATGCCGCGTCGCTTTCACGCAATCTTAGACAAGTTTGGCAAAAATCCCGCGGCGATGAAGCAGGCGGGCATTGCCTATGCGACCGATCAGATCATTGATCTATACGCCAACGGCATTAAAAACGTGCACGTGTATTCGATGAACAAGCCCGACGTTGCCGAGGCGATCCTTCACAATCTTTCGGATATTTTGGGGTGAAAAATGGAAGAAAATATAACCGTTATGGAGCTTGTGCCTCCGCCCTTCGATAAAGAGGAGATCTTGCGCTACGCAAGAGTAAAGGAGCCAACGCCCGAGATCCTTTCGCTTTTCGATGAGTGCATCGAGGAGGCAAAGGAGTGCTTTACCTATAAGGTCGTTTACAGAGAATTTCGTATGAGGAGCGAGGGCTATCGTCTTTTTCTCGGCTTCGGTGAATACGAGTCGGAGTATCTTATGCACGGTATAGGCACGTGCGCGCGCATTTTGCCCTTTGTGGCAACGGTAGGACCCGAAATTGATTTTCTTATCAAGCGCTACGAGGTGCTTTCTCCCGCTAAGGCGCATATGCTCGACGCCATCGGCTCGGAGCGGGTGGAAAGCCTGTGCGACGCCTTTTGCGATTTCATCGCCGAGAGGGAAGCGAAAAAGGACAATCTCACTCGCCCGCGTATCAGTCCCGGGTATGGAGATATTCCCTTTGAAATGCAAAAAGATATTTTTGCAGTTCTTGACTGCCAAAGAAAAATCGGCGTTGCGCTCGGCGCGCGCTTTCTTATGACACCGAGAAAATCGGTGGCGGCTGCCATAGGAATGTGAAAAGGATGGACGGAATGAAGATTACCGAGTTTTTGAAAGACAATATTTTGTACCTTGACGGCGGTATGGGCACGCTCCTTCAGGCGCGCGGTCTTGCCGCGGGTGAGCTTCCCGAGCGTTGGAGCACGTCGCACGCCGACGCGGTGTGCGACATTCATCGCGCGTATTTTGACGCGGGAAGCCACGTGGTCAATACCAATACCTTCGGTGCAAGCGTCTTGAAATTCGAGAGGGAAGAGCTTGATGCGATCATAAAGGCGGCGATAGAAAACGCCCGCCGCGCGGCGCGCGAGAGCCGCACCCCGCACGAAAAATGGGTGGCACTTGATATTGGCCCCACGGGCAGAATGCTCAAGCCCTACGGCGACCTTGATTTTGAGGATGCCGTTTCGGTCTTTGCCGAAACGGTCAAGCTCGGCGTAAAATACGGTGCCGATCTGATTTTCATCGAGACGATGAACGACAGCTACGAGACTAAGGCGGCGCTTCTTGCCGCCAAGGAAAACAGCTCCCTGCCCGTTTTCGTCTCCTGCGCCTTTGGTGAGGACGGAAAGCTGCTCACGGGCGCATCCCCCGCCGCAATGGTGGCTCTGCTTGAGGGTATGGGGGCGGACGCTATCGGCGTGAACTGCTCACTCGGTCCCAAAGCGCTTGCTCCGATTGTAAAGGAATATTTACATTATGCAAGTGTTCCTGTTATCTTGAAGCCAAACGCGGGACTTCCGCACTCTGAAAACGGAAAGACCGTTTTCGACGTAACGCCCGCCGATTTTGCAAGCGAGGTCGCCTCCTTGGTAGCTCTCGGTGTGCGCGCCGTGGGTGGCTGCTGCGGAACGACCCCCGCATATATCGCCGAGACGGTGAAGCGGACGAAAAGCATTTCTCCCATGCCCGTGGTGGAAAAGGATATTAGCCTTGTTTCCTCGTATACCCACGCTGTCGTCTTTGACAATGACCCCGTTTTGATCGGTGAGCGCATCAACCCGACGGGCAAGCCGCGCTTTAAGGAAGCGCTCCGCGAGGGTGACGTTGATTATGTTTTGAGGGTGGGACTTGCCGAAGAGGAGGCGGGGGCGCATATTCTCGACGTGAACGTCGGTCTGCCCGAAATCGACGAGCGTGCCCTTCTTTCCCGTGTGGTCACTGAGCTTCAATCGGTGTGCGCGCTTCCCTTAGAGATCGACACCGCCGACCCCGCCGCGATGGAGGGGGCGCTCCGTCGCTATAACGGCAAGGCGCTCATCAACTCGGTGAACGGAAAAAAAGAGAGCATGGCCGCTGTCTTTCCCTTGGTGAAAAAGTACGGCGGCGTCGTGGTAGCACTCACGCTTGACGAGGGCGGTATTCCTGCGACAGCCGACGGGCGCGTGCAGATCGCACTTCGCATTTTAGCCGAGGCAGAGCGCTACGGCATAAAGAAAAAGGATTTGATCTTTGACCCCTTGGCGATGGCGGTCAGCGCCGACGGTGGCGCCGCGCGCGCAACGCTCGAGTCGGTCAAGCGACTTTCCGCGATGGGACTTCACACCTCGCTTGGCGTTTCGAACGTCTCCTTTGGGCTTCCCTCGCGCGATACCGTCAACGCCGCCTTCTTTACCGCGGCACTTGAAAACGGACTTTCGGCGGCGATCCTGAACGTGCATTCGCTCCCGATGATGAAGGCGTTTTATGCCTTCCGCGCGCTTTCGGGTCTTGACACGAGCTGCGCCGATTATATTGCCTTTGCCTCCTCGCTTTCAGAGGACAGTGCCACGGTGGAAAGGAAGAGCGTAAAGGCAGAGAACTGCGCCGCAACGCTTGCCGAGGCAATAGAGAAGGGCTTAAAAGCTCCCGCGGTGGCATTGACAGAGGCTCTTTTAAAGGAAAACGACGCTTTGAGCGTCATCAACGGCGAGATCATTCCCGCGCTTGACCGCGTGGGCGTGGGCTTTGAAAATAAGACGGTGTATCTGCCTCAGCTTCTTATGAGTGCCGAGGCGGCAAGATGCGCCTTCGACGTTATCAAGGAGAAAAACGCGGGTAAGGCGTCGGCGGATAAATGCCCCGTCGTTTTGGCGACCGTGAAGGGCGATATCCACGATATTGGCAAAAACATCGTAAAGATGCTGCTTGAAAACTACGGCTTTCCCGTGTACGACCTTGGACGTGACGTTCCCCCCGAGGAGATCCTTTCCGCCGCCCGTCAAAGAGGTGCGGCGCTGGTAGGGTTGAGTGCTTTAATGACCACAACGGTGCCCGCTATGGAGGAAACGGTCAAGCTTTTGCACGAGGGGCTTCCCATGTGCAAAATAATGGTCGGCGGCGCGGTCTTAACGGAAAAATATGCCGAGAGCATCGGCGCGGATGCCTACGGAAAAGACGCAATGGAAGCCGTCAGATATGCTGAAAAAGTAAATAAAGATTTGCAAAACAAATAAAAACAAAGAGCAAGAGAGAAAACTCTCTTGCTCTTTTTGCGTGGAACGGAGTTATGGCTTTATGCTCAAAAGCTCCGAAAAATCGCGGATATAAAAATCGGTTTTTTGACGCATTTGCGCCTCGTATTCGGCGCTTGAAGGGTCAAAAACACCGCAAACGCGAGCGCCCGCCGCCTTTGCCGCCGTGCAAGCACCGAGGTTGTCGTCGAGGAACAAAAGCTCGTCTACCGTAATGCCGAGGCGGTGTGCCGCCTCGCCGTAGATGGCGAGGTCGCTCTTGGGCATCGGAAAATCGTCCGACGACCAGACGTGATCAAAAAGCTCGAAAATGCCCAGCCGCGAAAGGCAGGCATCAAGCACAAGGTGCGGGCTTGCCGTTAAGACGTTTAACGAGGCGCCTCTTTCTTTGAGCGCCTTGAGCGTTTCAATTACGTTTTCCTTTGCTCCGATGCGAAAAAAATAGTCGTCCTTCGCATACTCGTTCATCGTTTTTAAAATTTCCGCGCGCTCTGCACGCAAGCCGAGCGTAATAAAATAGTCTGCTGTGCCGCCGTAGCCGAGCGGGGTAACGGTTTTAATAAGATCGTCGCCGTAGGGAATGCCGTTTTCGTCGAGGATCCTCGTCATCACCGCCGCGAAGGTGGGCATAGAGTCCACAAGCGTGCCGTCAAAATCAAACAAGTATGTCATAGGTCCTGCCCTTTCTTTTCTTTCTTCATCATTCTATCATCGAATGGAAAGAAAATCAACCCGCTAACGCCGAAAAATACGTTTTTTTGGAAAATCGTTGACAAAAATCTGTTCGTTTGCTATAATTTTCTTATACAATATATATTTGAATGTTATATATTTGAAAGAGAGAAAAATTATGAAGAAAACGAAGAGGATGCTTTGCCTTCTTTTGGCGCTTTCCTTCATCGTGCTTCCGCTTTGGTCATGCGACACGGGTGATGGCGGCAGCGAAGACGGCGGCGGTATAGGCGACGACGGCTCCGTTAACTGGGACGAGGTCGATTTTAAGGGCGCTCCGCTGAAATACGCCATTTCGGTGAAGAAAACCATCGGTGAGGGTACCTTTAAGCCCGCGATGGAATATTTAAGAGGTCCTGACGACACCGCCACCACCGACGAGGTGTTAAAGAAGGTCATAGCACGCAACGAGAAGGTCGAAAGCGATCTCGGCTTGTCGGTTGAGTACTTAGAGGTAGACGTGGATGACGTGCGCGACGATATCAAGACCCGCGTGCTTGGCTCGTCGACCGACGCGCCCGACGTTTATAACAACGATATGAGCCCGCTCAATTTCTCGATTCCCGAGGGGTATTTGACCAACGTTCTTAACCCCATTGACAAAAGCGGAAACGAAATGATCTCGTACTTCGATTTTGAAAACGAGGCTTGGAGCTACGGCTTTATGAGCGAATGCACGCTCGACAAAAATAAGGTCTATATCCTTGCGGGTGACTACCATATCGATTTGATCCGTATGGCGTACGTGCTTTTCGTCAACAAGACGATGTTCAACCAAAACGCTGCGGCGCTCGGCTTTGAGGATATCAACGCCTTTTACCGTTACGTTCTCGGCGGCGTTTGGGATTACGATATGCTGACGGGCATGTGCGAGAAGATCTGGCAGGATAACGGCTCGGTGAAGAATAAGGCTGACGAAAACGACGGCCGTCTCGGTATGCTGATCAACAGGACGGTATACTTTATCTTCATCCCCTCC
The DNA here is from genome assembly GCA_045656965.1 of Eubacteriales bacterium. Lineage (GTDB taxonomy): Bacteria > Bacillota > Clostridia > Oscillospirales > CAG-272 > UBA1740. The sequence continues at coordinate 7,015 of JAZOSE010000016.1, read as the reverse complement.
ACCAATATCCACACCTTCTATATGAATGAGGACGGAAAGCCCACCTTGATCTCGGACATCGACGAAATGAACCGTATGGGTCAAAAGGTCAGAGAGATTTGGACGCAGGAAACCACGGGCGAGGGTATTTACTTTAAGTGGAATCTTAACTGCATCGACAGCTTTATGCAGAACAGAGCTCTTTTCACGCCCTCCTTGCTTGGCGAGTTAGAGAGCGACGAGTTCCGCGAGGCAAACTTTGATAAGGGTCTCGTTCCCTTGCCGAAGTATGACGTGGGCCGTCAAGAAGAGTACTACACGATGATGAACGTTGGCGCGGAGCTTTCTTGCATTCTCGTGAACGCTCCCTCCTTTACCAGAGCCTCGGCGTACCTTCAGTATATCAACGAGCAAAGCGCGGACGTTCTTACCGAGTACTACGAGTTCTCGCTCAAATTTAAGTACAACGAGGACCCGACCATTCGCAAGATGATCGACCTTGTGTGTGATACCATCGACAGCCCCTTCGGCATGCACTTTGAGAACGTTATTCTCCAATACCTTGAGACCGAGGAAAAAACACTCACCCTGCACTACGCTATCTCGAAGAATATGCTCAGCTCCTTCTACGAAAACTGGCGCGACCATTACAAGAAGGCTCTTGATAAGGCAATTGCCAAATTCGCGGAGCTTCCGTAAAAAATCAATGAAAAGTGGCATCCCCAAGGGCGCCGCTTTTTCAAAAAGGAGTGGCTTATGAAGAAAAAAGAGTAATCTGCCTTTTGCTTGCTCTGTCCTTTCTTCTGCTCCCGCTTTGGTCGTGCGATGCGGGTGGAAGTGACGATGCGGACGGCGGCGGCTTAAACGACGACGGCTCAGTCAACTGGGATGAAGTAGACTTTAAGGGTACTACCGTAAAGTTTGCGATCTCGGCGGCACAGGATAAGGAGGTCACCTTCGGTCCTGCCAACGTGTACTTACAGGGTCCTGACAGCGTGTCCACCGACGAGGTGCTTAAAAAGGTCGTTGCGCGCAATGCAAGAATCGAAAGCCAATTGAATGTCAAGGTGGACTACATCACGACCGACCTTCTCTACAACGAGGTGCTTGAGGATATTCAGATGAAGGTACAGGGATCGTCTTCCGATGCCCCCGACCTTTATAACAACGATATGTACGGTCTTAACCGCGCGATCATTCCCGGCTACTAATGAACGTGCTCAATCCCACCGATGCAAAGGGTGAGGTACAGTCCTCTTACTTTGATTTTAATTATGAGGGTTGGAATCTTGACTTTATGAAGGGCAACTTCCTCTTCGCCCAGTCGGTTCTCGGTGAGCTTGAAAGCGACGAGCTTCGTAACGTTACCTTTGAGAAGGGTCTCGTTCCTTTCCCGAAGTATGACAGAAACCGTCAGCAAAAGTATCACACGATGGTACACGACCAGACCGAGCTTGGCGCTATTCTCGTTACCACCACGAGCTTCGCTCGCGCCTCTGCGTTTATGCAGTACGCAAACGAGCAGAGTGCTGACGTTGTTACCGAGTATTATGAGTACTCGCTCAAATTCAAGTATAACGAGGACGCTTCGATCCGCTCGATGATCGACCTTGTATACAATTCTATCGACGTACCCTTCGGAATGCAGTTTGAAAACATCATTCTCGAATACGGAAACGGTCAGACACCTCTTTACGAGGGTATTTACTACGGCAGTCTTTCCAATAAGTTTGACTCCAACAAGGAGGCTTACAAGGTTGCTTTGGATAAGGCACTTACGGAGTTTAATAAGCTTCCCTAAAGCAAAAAAGATGCCGAGCGGCGCGCTCGGCATCTTTCCTTTTTAAGTAGATTACGCCCTGTTCCTTCGCCTTTCCCGATAGGGAAGCGCCCGTATGGCGCCCCGCCTCGTCGCAAAGCGGCGGAAAAGTGGCTTTAAGACCTTGGGCGGACGGAAAACGATAATTTTCATCCGACTCCCTCCTTTCTAACAGCGCCCTTTTAGGAAGAACAAAACGCCGATCGCCACGATAAGGATCGCCTCGATCACCGCCAAAACGCTGTCGGGAAGAAAAAAGGAGAGCAAAATACCCGCACCGAATGCCAAAATGGAGGTTCCTATCACCTTGCCTATACTATGAGCTTTCATTTCTATGCCTCACTTTCAAGCGTTGGAAAAGGCATAGATGCGATCAAAGTGAGGGTGCTTTCGCCTTTTTCCTCATTATAATATATATGCGTGCGCGTGCGCGTGCGTGACAAAAAGAAAAAGCCTCTTTGAAAGGAGGCTTTTTGATTTTAGGAGAGGGAAAGACGCACGCGCTCAAGCGCTGTGCATTTGTTTTCCGCAGGGTCTACGGTAAAGATGACCGCGTCGGCAAAAAGCTCGCCCTCGGCAACGGCATATCTTGTGGGAATGCCTTTTAGGTGAAAGCGCAGCACGCTTTCCTTGCTGATGCCGAGAATGCCGCCCGAGGCACCGCACATGCCAACGTCGCTGACGTATCCCGTGCCGAGCGGTAAAACCGTAAGGTCGGCGGTGGGAACGTGGGTATGCGTGCCGTAGATGGCGGCGAAGCGCCCGTCGAAATGAACACCAAGAGCAACCTTTTCCCCGCTTGCCTCGGCGTGAACGTCGAGAATAGCGAGGTCGTAGTTACCTTCTTCGCGGGCGAGGATCTTTTCGATGGCGGCGAAGGGAGAGTCGGAGACGGGCTCCATCTCCACGCGTCCAAGAACGTTTACGGCAAGCAGGCGATAGCCGTTTGCCGAAAGAATGGTATAGCCCGCACCGGGTGCCTCGGCGGGAAGGTTTGCCGGGCGAATGAGGCGCTCGTCGCTGTCTAAGAGGGCGTGCAGGCTTTGGTTTTGCAGGGTGTGGTTGCCGCCCGTCAGAAGGTCGGCACCGCGGTCGAGAAGCATTTTTGCGGTGTCAGCCGAGGGGCCGATGATAAAGCCCGCGTTTTCCGGGTTGATGGCGAGAAAATCAATGCGGTGGGCGCGACGTATTTCCCAAAGCTTATCGGCGAGTGCCGATGCCGCCGTGGGGGAGGTAACGTCGCCGATCGTCATAATGCGGAGCATAGAGGGTCCTTTCTATTTGCCTTGCGGCTAAAAAGACGGCTGCCTCAAGGATTTGAGACAGCCGATGTAAAAATCATTTTGCGTAATCAACGATACGGCTTTCGCGGATGAGATTGACCTTGATCTGACCGGGATATTCCATCTCCGCCTCGATCTTCTTTGCGATCTCACGGGCGAGGATCTGCATGCGGTCGTCGCTGACAAGCTCAGGCTTGACCATAACGCGGATCTCACGGCCTGCTTGGATGGCGAAGGTCTTTTCAACGCCTTCAAATCCGCACGCAAGCTCTTCAAGCTTTTGTAGACGCTTGATATAGTTTTCCATATCCTCACGGCGAGCGCCGGGGCGCGCCGCGGAGATAGCGTCTGCCGCTTGAATAATGAAGGCGAGCGGCGTTTTAGGCTCAACGTCGCCGTGGTGTGCCTCGATAGCGTGGATAATGTCCTTGTTTTCGCGGTATTTTCTTGCAACCTCAACACCGAGCATAATGTGCGAGCCCTCTGCCTCGTGGGTAAGAGCCTTGCCGATGTCGTGAAGAAGTCCCGCGCGCTTCGCCATGGTGCTGTCCACACCGAGCTCGTCTGCGATCATGCCGGAAAGCAGGGAGACCTCGATGGAGTGGCGAAGAACGTTCTGACCGTAGCTGGTGCGGTATTTGAGTCTGCCAAGAAGACGGATCAGCTCGGGGTTGAGTCCGTGCACGCCCGTTTCAAAGACGGCCTTCTCGCCCGCCTGCTTCATAGCGCCGTCCACCTCTTTTTTCGCCTTCTCCACCATTTCCTCAATGCGAGCGGGGTGGATTCTGCCGTCCGCAACCAAGCGCTCGAGCGCGATGCGGGCGATCTCACGGCGAACGGGGTCAAAGCCCGAAACGGTGATGACCTCGGGGGTGTCGTCAATGATCAGCTCAACGCCGATCAACTGTTCAATAGCGCGAATGTTTCTTCCCTCGCGGCCGATGATACGGCCCTTGATCTCCTCGTTGGGAAGGGGAATAACGGAGATCGCTACCTCGCTGACGTGGTCAGCGGCACAGCGCTGGATCGCCTGCGTGAGAATATCCTTCGCCTTGTCGTTTGCTTCGTCACGGAAGCGCGCCTCATAGTCCGCAATACGCTGTGCGGTTTCGTGCTCGATCTCGCTTTCCATACGGTGCAAAAGCTCGTTCTTTGCGTCCTCCGAGGAAAGCCCCGAAATTTTTTCCAAAAGCTCGATCTGCTTGTGGATAAGACCGTTCATTTCCGCCTTTTGCGAGTCAGCCTCCTCGTGCTTCTTTTGAAGAGCGAGAGCCTTTTGCTCCAGCGCGTCGGTCTTTGCGTCGAGATTTTCCTCCTTTTGCGCGATGCGGCGCTCTTGGCGGGAAACCTCTTTGCGGCGCTCCTTCAATTCGTTTTCGGCTTCCGTCTTCATAACGAGGATCTCTTCCTTGGCTTCAAGCAGAGACTCTTTTTTGACGGCTGCCGCGTTCTGAATGGCTTCGGATAAGATCTTTTTTGCCTGCACGTCGGCAGAAACGAGAAGCTTTGCGCTGCGCTTTTTACGAATAACGACGAAAAGCGAGCAAAGAAGGATGCCGACGGCAAGACCAATCAGTGCAAAAATCAGTTCTTTCATTTTAACCTCCTGTATTATTTTTGCTTGGGCACCCTGCCCAAGACTTTTTCGGCATACGCCGACGGATAACGCACACGCTGTGTGCATGAAAATAGTAGAATGAGGATAGGATTTCAGAAACCGTGCTTCTCCTTGTCGCACTCGCACTGTGCGCCCGATAGGTAAGCGCGCCTGAAGGAGTCGGCGCTCCTCGCGCTCGGGAAAAACGGCATCCCCCTGTATAGTACTACATATTATATTATATAATAATAATCGTCTACTGTCAAGAAGATTTTTTGTAAGATTTTCCCACTTTGAGCGGAAAAAGTGCTCAAACATAGCGAATTAACAAATTGTTCACAGAAATCGGGAGTAAGTCTCTTGACATTTTGGGGGGAAGGTGATACTCTTATAGTAGAAATTAGCACTCAATGTGTAAGAGTGCTAAAATCAGCCAAAGAGAAACGGTGGTGACAGAACGTGAACGAAAACGAGCTGAGTGCGCGAAAACGCTTGATTTTGCAAGCAATTGTCGAGTCTCATATCCGCTACGGCGAGCCTGTCGGCTCCAAAACGCTCACGGCAAATCAGCAATTGAACTGCTCGTCTGCTACCATTCGTAACGAAATGGCGGAGCTTGAGGCGATGGGGCTTTTAGAGCAACCGCACACCTCGGCGGGCAGAGTTCCCACCGAGCTTGGCTACCGCTACTACGTGGATTCTCTTGCCGAGCAGTACAGAATGACGGCGATGGAGATCGAGCAGATCAACCGCGCCTTAAAAAGCAAGATCGGCGCTCTTGACCAAATTCTTGAGGATGCCTCAAGGCTGATGTCGCATTTCACCAATTATACCGCGGTGGCGATCAAGCCTCGCTCGGCGAGTGCCAAGGTCATTCGTTTTGAGGCGGCTTACGTCTCTGACCGCTCCTTCGTTCTCGTTATGGTGTTTGCTGACGGTACGGTAAAGACCAAAACGCTTTTCGTTCCCGTCTCGCTTTCTCCCGAATCGCTTGCGAGGGTAACGGAGCTTTTCAACGTCGGCTTCACGCATTTGACCTCTGCTGAGATCTCCTACGCGCGCATCGTCGAGGCGGAAAGAATTCTCGGCTATCTTGCCCCCGTTGTGCATCCTGCCGTAAAGGCGGTGTACGAGGCGATGAGCGAGATGGACGGCGGCGAGCTTAAATTCGACGGTGTCAATCATCTTCTTGAATACCCCGAGTATTCGGATATGTCACAGCTAAAGGAGATGCTTGACCTCTTTGAGCAAAAGGATAATCTTTTGCGTCTCGTTTCCTCGGGCGAGGAGAGCAAGGATCTGCAAGTGCATATCGGCTCGGAAAACGCCATAGGAGCGATGAGCAATTCCTCGTTTATCTACCGCACAGTGCGCCGTGGCGGTAAGATCGTGGGAGCCGTTGGCGTGATCGGTCCTTGTCGCATGGACTACTCTCGCGTTATAGCGCTTCTAAACCACCTGTCCGACGGTATTCACGATGCCATCGGCGAGGGTGAGGATGATAAATAAGAAAGGCACGCATTATGGAAAACACCGAAAAGAAGGAAAATATGGAGACCGCGGCAGAGCCCGACCTTCAGCCCGAGGCGGAGAAGAAGCCCGAGGGTGAGAAAAAGGAAAAAAAGAACGATTCTAAAAAAATAAAGGCAGAGCTTGCCGAGGCGCTCGCAAAATGCGAAAGGCTTGAAAGTGAGCTTGCCGCAGAAAAGGATAAATGCCTTCGCATCGCCGCGGAGTACGACAACTTCCGCCGCCGCACGCAGAAGGAAAAGGAGAGCATTTATACCGACGCGACTTGTGACGCGGTCAAGGAGATCCTTCCGCTTTTAGACAACCTTGGGAGAGCAGGGCAGTTTACCGAGGCAGATAAGGTTGCCGAGGGTCTTTCGATGCTCTACAAGATGTCCGACGCGATGCTTTCTAAGCTCGGCGTGACCCGCTATGGCGAGAAGGGCGAGACCTTCGACCCCACATGGCACAACGCCGTGATGCATATCGACGACGAGGCGTTCGGCGAAAACGAGATCACCGACGTTTTTGAGGTCGGATACAGACGCGGAGATAAGGTCATTCGCTTTGCGACCGTCCGCGTTGCTAACTAAAGCTTACAATTTTGGTAAATATAAACATCTCATATATGGAGGAAAAACAAAATGGGAAAAATTATTGGTATTGACTTAGGTACGACTAACTCCTGCGTTGCAGTGTTCGAGGGCGGCGAGCCCATCGTTATCCCCAACCCCGAAGGATCGAGAACGACCCCGTCGGTCGTTGCGTTCACCAAGAGCGGCGAGCGTCTCGTCGGTCAGGCGGCAAAGCGTCAGGCGATCACCAACC
>JAZOSE010000015.1:0-12878 GCA_045656965.1 Eubacteriales bacterium | reverse complement strand
GCTACATCCACCATATGGCGTACCTTGAGGGACTCGAACCCCCGACCTACTGCTTAGAAGGCAGTTGCTCTATCCAGCTGAGCTAAAGGTACGTAGTGTAGGGCAGTATCCCGACAACGTCATACATTATACCAAAGCTTTTCCTTTTTGTCAATAGGTTTTGCAATTTTTTTAAAAGAAAATAGCAAAAAAGCGAGCCGCTTAAAAACGGCTCGCTTAAAATCATTTTACGAAGCGGAACGCAGTTACTGTGTGGTAAAGCTCGCCTGCGCGCAGCGGCTCGCCGCCAAGGCGCAGATAGTCGGGCTCGTTTTGCGTTTCAAAGCAGAAAGCATGGCGGGGAAGTCTCTCTACGCCACCCTTGAAATCGGGCTTTCCGCTGAGGAAATTGCCCGTGTAGATCTGTGCGCCGGGCTGATCGGTGTAAACCTCCATCGTTAAAGTGTCCGACGCGAAGGTCGCCACGTGGGGCAGCTCGATATCCGCCACCTCACCGATGGGTGCGCTTTCGAAAATAAAGTTGTGGTCATAGCCCGTAAAGCTCTCGTCAAGGCGCTCGCCGAAGGTGCGTGTCGCCCTGAAATCAAAGGGCGTGCCCTCAACGCTCGGACGCTCACCCGTGGGGATCAGCTCATCGTTTACTGCCGTGATCTTGTCGGCATTCACCTGCACGCGATAGCTTAAAATATCGCCACTGCCAACGCCGCCGAGATTGAAATAGCTGTGGTTGGTCAGGTTGATGGGCGTGTCGGCGTCGCAGGTCGCGTTGTACGCGATCGTCAAGGCATCGTCGAATACCGCATACGTAACCTTTACAAAAAGGTTGCCGGGATAGCCCTCGTCGCCGTCGGGGGATAAAAGGGAAAGGGTGATGTGCGCGTCATCTGCCTCCTCGATCTCCCAGACCTTCGTGCCGAAGCCACAGGGACCGCCGTGCAAATGATGCTTGCCGCCGTCGTTCTTTGCCAGCGTGTAGGTCTTGCCGTTCAAAACGAATTCTCCGTTTTTCGTGCGGTTGCCAACGCGACCGATGAGTCGCCCTTGGTGCGAGTCGTCGGCAAGATAATCCTCCACCGTGTCATAGCCGCAAACGATATCCACGCCGTCCACGATAAGCGACTGAAGAATGCCGCCGAGGTTTAAGATCTTGGCGGTGACGCGTTCACTCTTAATGGTGTAAATGCGAACAGGGGTGCCGTCGGGCAACGTGCCGAAAAGATTGTGTGTCATATTTTCTCCCTTTTAAAGCTTTGTCAGGTTCATTATAGCAAACAAAAGCATAAAAGTAAAGAGCGGAACGAATTTTTGTTGACATTTTCAAAAAGAGAATGTATAATAAGATGAAAAGTGCATTTAAGACGTAAGAAAGGTCAAGTATGAAGCAATTTGTGTTTGTTATCAACGGCTCGGGCGGTGTTGGCAAGGATACCCTATGCAATATGGCATCCAAGCACTTCCGCGTCCGCAATATATCCTCTATAACTCCCATTAAGAATATCGCTACGATCTGCGGTTGGGGCGGCGAAAAGAACGACCACGCGAGAAAGTTCTTGGCAGACCTCAAGAGTGTGACCGTCGCCTACAACGATTATCCGACCAAATGGGTGTTAGAGGAATACAAGAAATTTAAGGAAAGCGACGACGAGATCCTTTTCGTGCATATTCGAGAGGGAAGCGAGATCCGCAAATTCGTGGACGGCACGGAGGGCGAGGCGATCACCATTCTCGTCAGAGGCGGTCAGCGCTTCCGCCGTAGAAACGCGGCGTACGGTAATGCCGCCGACGACGACGTGGAAAAATACCGTTATGACTACGTTTTCTATAACGATCGTCCTCTTGCGCAAACCGAAAGTGCTTTTCTTGCCTTCATAGAAAAAATCCGCAAGGAGCACGCGTAACAAGCATAGAAGAACGCCTCGGCGAAAGCCGAAGCGTGCTTTTTTTATAAAAGTATGCAAATAAGTCCGTTTGATCCCTCGTTGACGATGCGCTCAAGCGTCTCCGACAGCTTGGCGCGCGCCTCGGTCGGCATATGTGCGAGCTTGGCGTTAATGCCGTCACCCACAAGCTCATAGAGCGATTTCCCGAAAACGTGAGAGTCCCAAATCGCCGTTGGATTCTCCGAAAAGGCGGAAAGAAGATCCTTGACCAGCTCCTCCGTCTCCGCTTCCGTTCCAACCGTGGGGCTCAGCTCAGTCTCGATCTCGGCGCGGATCATATGAATGGATCTCGCCCTTGCACGCATCCTCACGCCGTAGCCACCCGCCTGCTTCACCACGCGCGGCTCGTCAAGCACAAGCTCATCCGCTCGCGGCATCACGATGCCATAGCCCGTTTCCTCCACCGCCTCCAGTGCTTCCTTTAAATGTCCGTAGGCGCGCGAGGTCTCTGCAAGCTCGCCAAGCAGGGCAAAAAGCGCGGCATCGTCCTTGATCTCGCGGCCCACAATCTCGCTCATAACGCGGTGCGAAATGCCCTCCGCCTCCTTCAAGGCAAGAAGTGCCGTTCCGTTTTCGGGGTGCATTTCGGTTAAAAGCACAGCGTCAAGCACCTCGTTTGGCAAAAAGGCGTCCACACTCTTTTTTAAATCGCCCATTTTTGTCGAAGTGTCGGCGAGAGCCTTGATCGCGTTGAGGCAAGCGCTCTTGTAGGGGTGAGTGTCGGGAAGAATGCGACACCAAGGGGGAAGCTTTACCTCCAAAGCGGTAATGGGAAACTCAGACAGCAAAAGCTCAAAGATCTCGCCTACGTCTTGGCTGTCAAGCATTCTGCAATTGACGAGCGCCACAGGCGCATTGTATTTTTCTTCAAGTGCATAAGCCAGCTTCACCGTTTCCTCTGCTTCGGGTGTTGCGGAGTTTAAAATGACGGCGTAGGGAATGCCTGACTCGGCAAGCGCCTTTGCGACGCTCTCCTCGGCGTCCGTATAATCCTCACGCGGAATCTCACCAAAGCTTCCGTCCGTGGTGACCAGCATAGCCACGGTAGCGTGGTCGGTTATGACCTTGCGCGTGCCGATCCTCGCTGCCTCGCGGAAGGGCATAGGTTCGCTTGACCAAGGTGTGTGCACCAGCCGCTCTTCTCCGTTTTCCTCCTGCCCGAGCGCACTCGGCACGACGTAACCGACGGAATCCACCATGCGCACGCGCATTTTCGTTCCGTCCTCAAGTGTGATATGTATGGCATCCTCCGGCACGAACTTTGGCTCGGTGGTCATTACGGTCTTTCCGCCTGCCGCTTGCGGAAGCTCATCTTTGGCACGGCGAAGCTCGCCCTCGTCGGTGATGGCGGGAAGCACGGTGCTTTCCATAAACTGCTTGATAAAGGTGGACTTTCCCGTTCTTACAGGGCCCACGACACCGATGTAGATGTCGCCCCCCGTGCGTGCCGCAATATCGCGGTAAAGTGAAGTGCTTTTCATAGTAAACGATCCTTTCCCAAAAATGTCCGTTTTGGTACATACTATGAGGGGGCGGGGGAGAATATGTCCGAAAGGTTAAATTTCGTAAGCCCCGCCTCTTATTTCAGCCTCGCAAAATACCGCGATGGCGCGGATCGCCTCCTCTAAAAAGATCCGCCCCGCGTCGCGTACAAAAAGAGGAAGGGCGCCAAGCGCCTCCGCCGTCGCACCGATCGCCTCTCTGAGCGCATGGATCAGCCCGTTTGATACCTTGATTTCAAGCCGCATCTGCTCGTTTTCCTCCGCTATGCTCGCGGAGAAGGGCCGGCTTGCCTCTATGGGCGAAAAACGCACAAAGCAAAAGCTGAATGCTAACACCGTAAAGCAAAGAAGCAGTGCCGTCGCACAGAAAAACTGTTTCATTTTTATATACCTCGTTTCTTTTGAATCACCTCGCAAAAAGAGGTGGAAAGGATTCTTGCAATCGCTCGGGCATCCTCCTCAAAGTGCATCGGGAGGGCAAAAAGTCCGTCCCCTCTCTTTGCGTGCTCTTCGGCTTCACCCTCGCTCGCACCTGACCGCATAAGCTCGTTTTTTAAAAAAGCGCTCGCTCGCATGACCGTCGGTATACCAACGGCAACGACCTTGACACCCACCGTATCCGCAGAGACGGGAAGTGCGCGGTTGCCGACGCCCGTTCCGGGAGAAATGCCCGTGTCGGTAATTTCAAAAGCGCGGAAAAGCCGTTCCTTTTCTCTTGCCGCAAGGGCGTCAATAGCGACAACGACATCCGCCCCCACCGCTCCGGCAACGGCTTTGGCGAGAGTGGCGGCATCCACTCCCGCTTGCCCCCTTGTGCCGGGAGTAAGACAAAAAACGCCCTCTTTTGCCTCCTTCATAACCCCCTCCGCAGATAAGACACCAACGGAGTCCGCGCACATATAGCGGTTCCCGAGTCCCAAAAAAAGTATCCTTTCAAAAGAAGAAGGGAGTATTTCCGCAAGCGCGCTTGCAAGAGCCCTCTTTAAGTGCTTGCTCTCTTCCTTAACTAAAAGGTGAAGAGCATCAAAGGAGAGCGTCAAATACCTTCCGCACGGTCGCCCCAACGCCTCCGCGCCCTCACTTGTGGCGATGCGGATGTCTGTCATCTTTACGCCGTCGCAATAGCTCTCGGAAAACAGAACGCCGCCGTCTTTAAAGCTTGTCCTTCGTCTTTCTTCCGCAAGATCGCTGTCAAAAAGCATTTAACCCTTCTCCTCTCTTTTTTGTCATTTTTGGCAGGGTAGAGCCTCTTTATACGCCACCTTTCCCAAAAAACGGCTTTTCCGGCCTCTTGTTCTTTGAAAACGCTCGTTTTTTTGTTGTTTAAAATGCACATATTTTTAAATCTGTCTTTGTGCATTTGACCAAATATTGCTTATGGATGTAAAATAGTGGTTGCTAATATTCCTTCACTGTGCTATAATTTATAGTGCTTAAATATGCGCACGTGTGCGCACGCAACAAACTCGGAGGTTTCAAGTAATGAAAAAAATTATTTCCCTGTTGCTCGCCGCCGTTCTTCTGTTCGGCTCTGTGGCAACGCTTTCCTCTTGCGGCAAGAAGGATGCGGAGATCGTCGTATATCTTGACGGTCACCTGTATGACTTTGACCCTGCGCTTGCCTTCGTCAACGACGATGCCGTGCAGATCCTTTCCTTGCTTTACGAGCCCCTTTTCACCTTGAGCGAAAACGGCAAGGTCGAGAAGGCTCTTGCCAAGAGCTATAAGATCATTGAGGATGAGGAAGAGGGCATCTACCAGATGGAGATCGTTCTCCGTCCGTCGAAGTGGAGCGATAAGTCTACCGTAACGGCTGACGACGTTCGCTATGCGTGGACGAGAATCCTCGACCCCGACTTTGAAAGCCAGGCAGCTCCCATGCTGTATGATATCAAGAACGCCGTTGCTCTTAAGCAGGAGAAGGACGGTATCTCGCGTGACGAGATCGGTATCGAGGCAAACGGAGACACGCTTACCATCACCTTTGAGGGAAAGATCGATTACGACGCATTCCTTCGCAACCTGACCTCGATCGCATTGGCGCCGCTGCGCGAGCACAAGGTCGCCTCCAACGAGGATAACTGGTCGAAGGCAACCTCGACCATCACCACCAACGGTCCGTTTGCTCTTCGAACCATCAATTTTACTACGGGTGAGTTCACGCTTAAGAGAAACGATTACTATCACGTAGAGGAGGACGGTGAGACCGCTTCCGCAAAGGACATCAAGCCCTCTCAGCTGATCGTCGGCTGGATGGATGAGGTTTACGAGGGTGATAAGGCTATGTTCCTTAGTGATAAGGTCAACGCCTTCCTTGACGGCACCGTGTTCTACCTTGGCAGCATGCCTATGAACTACTACAGTGACGGCAACACCAAGTATCTTGACCTCCGCAAGGCGAACCGGAAGGAAATGGAGATCGTAGACCTTCTTTCCACCTATACTTACGTGTTCAACACCAAGAAGGCGATCTTCGCGGACGAGAACGTAAGACGTGCGCTTTCCATGGCAATCGACCGCGAATACCTCGCCGAGCAGCTCGTATACTACAAGGCGGCGGACGGCTTTATCGCAAACGGCGTTTGGGAGGCTGATTCGAGAAAGGATACCTTCCGCGAGAACGCAGAGTCCTTCATCGCCACCGCACCCAATATGCAAGAGGCAAGAAAGCTTCTTGCGGACAAGGAATTTAAGGGCTCTATCAAGCTCGCAGTAAATAACAACCCCGAGGAGCTCTTTATTGCCGACTACGTGGCATACGTTTGGTCTGAGCTCGGTGTAAACACCATCGTTGAGGCTCTTGACTACGACACCAGCGTTTTGACGAAGGGTGTTAAGGGCAGAAAGGTTATGACTGCCAGTGGCGAGATCTACGTATACGACGACGGCGTGCAGGTCAAATATATGCACGACGACAACTTCGACGTTATCGGTATTGACTACAATATGTATTCCACGAATGCCTTTACCGCGCTTTGCGGCTTCCATTCCACGATGAACGGTAACGGTGTTGAACGTATCTTCGACGAGGAAACGGGCGTGCTCGTTGACCTTGCCGTTAAGACCCACGTGAGCGGCTTTGCCGATGCGGAATATGATAAGATCATCGAAAAGGCATTTGCTGAGAAGGACCTTGAGGCGCGTGCACAGTATTTGCACGAGGCAGAGGCATACTTGCTCTCCAAGATGCCCGTGATGCCTCTTCTTTATAACGTCAACTACTATATGACGGACAGCCTGTCCGGCGTAACGGTTGACGGTTACGGCTACACCGATTTCCAGGATACCAAGCTTAGATAATCAGCGTCGCTATCAAGGGGCTGGTCGCAACCGTGCGACCGCCCCTTTTGACGCAGAAGGGAACAGCATATGAAAAAAAGACAGCTTGACGGCGATCTTGACGACAGAATCGATATAAAAATATTTATCCTCTTTCTCCTTGATGAGCTTCGCTATCCGCTCTCTGAGAGCGTGATCTCCGATATCGTTTGGGAAAACGGCTACGTCGGGCAGTTTGACTTCAAGGAGTGCTTCTCCGAGCTGGTAGAGCGCGGTCACATCACCGAGGAAAAGGCCGAGGGTGAAAGCAAATATCTTATCTCCCCCTTAGGTCATATGGTAGCCTCTGAGCTTCAGGGAAGCCTTCACAGCTACATCCGCAACCAAACGAGAATTTCGGCGCTTCGCCGCCTTTCCCTTTACCGTCGCGGCGCGGAAACAAAATGCACCGTTACTCCAACGGATGACGGCCGCTATCTTGTGCGCTGTGAGATCACCGAAAAGGGCGCGATCCTTTTCGATACCACGGTTGCCGTGCTCTCTAAGGAGGAGGCGGAGGAGATCAAAAAGCATTTTTCAGAGGCGCCCGAGGAGGTCTGCCGAGGAATGCTCGCGGTTTTAACAGGCAAGGTCGCTTATTATATGAACTAAAAAATTTACATTTTGAACAAAAAAGTAAAAATTTTTTAAACAAACCTCTTGACAATTCCACTAAAAATGGTATAATAAGGTTAATTCGGTATGTCAAGATGACTAAATGGGGTATATAAATGGAAGAAAAAGGCATAAATCCCGCTGAGGTCGACGGACTGATTGCCCGTTTTCAGAGCGGGGATGATAGCGTTTTTCCTTTGCTTTGCGACCGTTATGCCCCCATGCTGAACGCTCGCGTTCATTCTTATTTTGGCTACTATTTTAAGGAAGCTGAGCTTGATCTTGAGGAAATGATGCAGGATGCAAGGCTTGCGCTTTTCCGTGCCATTGCTCGGTATAAGCTTGCAAACGGCGGCGTTACCTTCGGGCTTTATGCGCGTGCTTGCGTGAATAACGCGTTAACTTCCTATTGCCGTTCTCACAAAAGAACCGTGCCGCTGGCATCTATCGACGAGATGGCAGAGGAGCTCGTTGCCGAAAGCACGAGTCCGCTTGATTCTATGGTCGAGGAAGAAAAGCTCGCACAGCTATACTTAAAGATCAAAGAAAATCTTTCTCCCTTGGAGTGCCTGGTGTTTGACTTGCACGTAGAGGGGGAAAACGTAAAGACTATTGCAAAGAAGCTTGGAGAAAGCGAAAAAAAGGTCAGCAATGCGCTGTACCGTATGCAAAGCAAGCTTCGCGCGATTCTCTAATTTCATATTGTTTATATGCCCATATAGCTTAAGGGAGAGCGTTGTTTCATGCAAAGGCGTCGGTTGGAATCCGTCTGGGGGTAATAAAAATTTTCATTTTTTCAAAGCGAGGTAAAACACATGTACGAGGACAAGACACTGAAATGCAAAGATTGCGGCAACGAGTTCGTGTTCACCGCAGGTGAGCAGGAGTTCTATGCAGAGAAGGGATTCGATCACGAGCCCCAGAGATGCAAGGCTTGCCGTGACGCAAGAAAGAACAGCGCTAAGGGTGCACGCGAAATGTTCGATGCAGTTTGCGCTGAGTGCGGCAAAGAGTGCAAGGTTCCTTTCAACCCCACCGAAGGCAAGGCTGTATACTGCAGCGACTGCTTCGCAGCAAGACGTGCGAAGTAATTCTTGACCGACAAGCAAAAGGGATGCAAAAGCATCCCTTTTTGCTTTATAGAAAATATCGGTAAAAAAGAGCAAAATTTGCTTGAAAAAAGAAAAAATATGTGATATACTAATTGTGTATTTTTGAAAAAGTGTAGGCGGTGAGATTATGTGCAAGATCGGCTTTGATAACGACAAATATATACGACTGCAATCTGAGCATATCAGAGAGCGAATCGACGCGTTTGGCGGCAAGCTTTACTTAGAGTTTGGCGGCAAGCTTTTTGACGATTTTCACGCCTCGCGCGTGCTTCCCGGCTTTGCACCCGACAGTAAGATCAAAATGCTCGTGGAGTTAAAGGACACCGCCGAGGTCGTAATCGCCATCAACGCCGCCGATATTGAGAAAAACAAGATCAGAGGCGACCTTGGCATCACCTACGATCAGGACGTGCTTCGCTTGATCGATGCCTTCCGTGGCTTCGGTCTTTACGTGGGAAGCGTGGTTCTTACCCGCTATAACGATCAGCCCTCCGCCGAGGCATTCGGCAAGCGCCTTGAGGCGCTCGGCGTGAAGGTCTACCGCCACTATTCTATTGCGGGCTACCCCTCCGACGTGGCTATGATCGTCAGCGACGAGGGCTTTGGCAAAAACGATTATATTGAAACCGAGCGCCCGCTCGTTATCGTCACCGCTCCCGGCCCCGGAAGCGGAAAAATGGCAACCTGCCTTTCTCAGCTTTACCACGACCATAAGCACGGTATCCGCTCGGGATACGCAAAGTTTGAAACCTTCCCGATCTGGAATCTCCCCCTCCGCCATCCCGTCAACGTCGCCTATGAGGCGGCAACGGCTGACCTGAACGACGTCAACATGATCGACCCTTGGCATCTTGAAGCGTATGGGACGAGCAGCGTCAACTATAATCGCGACGTGGAAATTTTCCCCGTGCTTCGCGCGATGATGGAAAAGATCAGCGGAAAATGCCCCTACAAATCTCCCACCGATATGGGTGTGAATATGGTCGGCAACTGCATTATCGACGATGAGATCTGTCGCGAGGCATCCTCCTTTGAGATCATTCGCCGCTACTATAACGCGCTTTGCAACAAGCGCAAGGGCCTTTCGGACGGTGAGGACGTGGAGAAGATCAAGCTTCTTATGAACGCAAGCGGCATCTCTCCCGACGACCGCCGCGTAATTGCCGCTGCATGCCTAAAATCCGATCAGGAGGAGGGAACCCCCGCCGCCGCGATCGAGCTGCCTGACGGCACCATTGTCACAGGCAAGACCTCAAACCTGCTCGGTGCTTCCTCTGCGATGCTTCTCAACGCCTTAAAGGCACTCGCGGGCATTCCCGACGAGACGCTCCTTATTTCGCCCGAGGTCATTGAGCCCGTTCAAGAGCTTAAAACCCATCACCTCGGCAACCATAACCCCCGACTGCATACCGATGAGGTGCTCGTTGCGCTCTCTATCTGTGCCGTGGAAAATCTCACCGCCAAGCGCGCCTTGATGCAGTTAGAGGAGCTTCGCGGCTGTGAGGCGCACTCCTCGGTCATTCTCGCCCCCGTTGACGAGAACGTGATGAAAAAGCTCGGCATCAACGTCACCTGCGAGCCAAAATACCAAACCAAGAAGCTTTACCATGGATAAAACGAAAAGCCCGAAGCCACTGCTTCGGGCTTAAAAAAATAAAAAGAGCAAGCGTTCGCTTGCTCTTTTTATGATAGAAGGAAATTACTTCTCGACGATCTGCTCACCGTCATAGAAACCGCACTTCTTGCATACGCGGTATGCAAGATTGTACTCGCCGCAGTTGGGGCACTTCGCCATGTTGGGGGCGTTGAGCTTCCAAACGCTGGAGCGGCGCTTATCTCTGCGAGCCTTCGATGTTTTAGCCTTCGGTACTGCCATTTTTGCAACCTCCTTGAAACAGCATCACTGTATTTTTTATTTTTCTTCTTTGGATTTGGAATCGGGATTTTCGCTTTCCTCTGCCTTCATTTTTTCTAAAAGCCTGCGCAAGGGCTCAAGGCGGGGGTCAAATTCCTTCGTTTCACAAGCGCATTTTCCTTGGTTGAGATTTTTACCGCACTTGGAGCAAAGTCCAAGGCAGTCCTCACGGCAAAGAAAGCGGAAGGGAATCGAAAGCTCAAGAACCTCAAGCAGGAGCTCGTCAACATCGAGGAAACCGTCTTCCACGACGACCAGCTCGTCGATGCGGTCCTCGGAGAGCCCCACCGTCATATCGGGGGTCACTACCGTGCGCTCCACATCGAAGGAGAAACTACCTGAAACGTCCTCAAGGCACCGCGCACAAGTCGCGGCGTAATCGACCGATAAGGAAAGTGACATCCGAACGTATCCCGCCGTGTTGGTGATGGTACCCAAAACGGATAGGGGTGTTAAAAATCGGATATCGTTCAGCCCCGAAAAATGATTTCTTCGCGAGCTTTCAAGCTCCAGCTCAAATTGAACGGGAACGGTGCGGCACTCGTCCGCAAGTAAGGCTCTTAAATCAAGCTTCATAGGCACCCATTTTCCTGACTGCATAGTCTTTTTCGCAGTCGTACACATCATTATACCTAATTTTTTCTTGTTTGTCAAGAGCTAACAGCGCTTTTTTGCGCGATTTTTGAAAAAAAGTTTTCTATTTTATTTGACTTTTCCTTGTAAGTGTAGTACAATGAAAGAGGCGCACGAGAAACGCGCTATAAAACCCTAAGAAAAGAGAACGATATGAAGATTTTTCGCCGCGCGCTTTATTTTACCCTGATCGCGTGCCTTATTATATTTGTTGCGGCAATCTTTTTCCGCATTTATATGAATGAGCATTATCCGAAGGACAGTGTTCGCATCGTTTTCACCGAGAAGCTCGCCGATTATTACGAAAGCACCGACGATTTTAAGGTGTATACGCAGAAGCTTCGCACCCCCTACGATAAAAACAAGGGCGCCACCTTTTTTGCCGAGGAGCTTTACCTTGTTCCCGATGCCGAGCATTTGCAGATCACCCTGCGCTTTAACG
Source organism: Eubacteriales bacterium (assembly GCA_045656965.1). Taxonomy (GTDB): domain Bacteria; phylum Bacillota; class Clostridia; order Oscillospirales; family CAG-272; genus UBA1740. The sequence goes on along the minus strand of JAZOSE010000015.1, from coordinate 1,401 downwards.
AAAAGAGCCTTGAAAGCGTCAAGGAGCATTATAAGCTCAACGCTCTTCCTGAAATCAAGGAGGGATTGTTCCGCTACGAGCTCCGCATCTCCTACAACACCGATGAAAGCGGCACCGACTACGTTGCCGTTCCGCTTTCCTACTGTAAAGAATATACCGCCTACGGTATGTACCGCTATGAAAAGCTCGCCTTTGACGGCGTTGATTTTGATAACGCCGCTTGGATGTGCGTGGATATTTATCTTGACGGCGAAACGGAAAAATTCGGCTCTCTCGCGGTCTATGAATCCAACTTTGAGTTTGACGGCAAGCTCTATCCCTACACCATGGACGAAAAGCGTATTCCGAAGGGAGACCTTCCGAAATGATCAAGGCACAGTGTCTGAGCCGCGGAGCCACGCGCCGCGCCTGGCTCTTTTTCGGCATCTTAATGGCGTGTGCCGTGCTAGGCTTCGTCTTTATGAATTTTAAAAGCGGACTTCTTCCGCAAATCGTCTTTATCTTTTCCCTCATCGGTGCGGTCTACGTTCTTGTGCGCTACGTGACGAATGCCTACCTTTATCAGATCGTAGACGAGGGCGAGGACGGCATCTTCTTCCTTGCCGTGCGTGTCAACGGAAAAAAGAGATTGACACAGTGCAAGCTTCCGCTTTCCGCACTTTCGGTCATAGGCAAGGAGGGTGAGCAAACACCCCCTAAAATTCCCGTTTCCAACTTCTCCCCCATCCTTCTTTCGGAGGAGGACACGCTTCTTTATTTTGAGGCGGAAAAGGCTATTCTGCGTGTATCTCTCGACCAAGCGTTTGTAGATGCCCTTTGCGCCTTTGCTCCCACCGCTGCCACCGCCTTTGCCCCCACCCCTGTCGACGGGGAGCCAACAAGCAAGACCCCCCACGGACCGTATGACCTTTCGGATTTAGAGAACGGTCAAAACAGTGGCAAAAACGGCTAAAAACGCTTGACTTTTCTTCCGCTCTGTGGTATCATAAGCGGGTAAAAACTTTCGTGAGGTATTACTGTGTACAGACAAAATCTTCACACGCACACCGTTTATTGCGATGGAAGGGACACACCCGAGGCGCTAATCAAGGAGGCCCTTTGCCTCGGCTTTGACAGCATCGGCTTTTCGGGACATTCCTATATGCACTGGAATCCTACTGTGTATTTGACGCCCGAGCGGGAGCTTCTTTATAAAAAGGATGTGCGCGCCCTCAAGGAAAAATATAAGGATCTGATCGACATTTACCTCGGAATCGAGGTCGAAATGCGCTCTATGCCGCTGGATCTTTCCGATTACGACTATACCATCGGCTCGGTCCACTTTGTCAAAAAGGGAGATCAGTTTTTGATGATGGACAGAAGCGAGGACTACGTGCGCGACCTTATCAACGAGCATTTCGG
>JAZOSE010000014.1:0-3306 GCA_045656965.1 Eubacteriales bacterium | reverse complement strand
AAATTCGGGCATCAGCAAGCCATCAAGTCCGGTGTCGTTCTTGGTAACAGCAGGATCTTCGGCTACCGCAAGGAAGACAAGCGTCTTGTGATCGACGAAAAGGAAGCGGAATTCATCCGTGACCTTTTCGCCTGCTACGCTACGGGTGAATACAGCCTAAAGCAGCTTGAGAATTTGTTTTACGCACGTGGCTGGCGAAACCACAACGGCAAAAAGATCGCTCATACCACGATGTCGGGCATCCTATCCAATCCGAAATACAAAGGATATTACGTCGGAAACAAGGTGCGCATCATCGATATGTTCACCAAAAAGCAAAAGTTCTTGGCGCCGAATGAATGGGTGATGTACCGCGACGAAACGGGTGAGGTCGTGCCCGCCATCGTTTCGGAAGAGATCTGGGAGCAAGCGAACGTTATTCTTCGACGTCGAAGCGAGGACGTCAAAAATCGGCAGGGGAAAAGTAACCACGCCAACCTGCTCACGGGCAAGCTTTATTGCACGCATTGCGGTACGCCCTATTACCGAAAGGAATCCCGCGACCGCTTCGGCAACGACAATTCCAGATGGGTTTGCAGTGGCAAGATCAAAAACGGTAAGGCGTCCTGTCCCTCCTTCGGGATTCTTGAGGAAGAGATCAAGCCTATCCTTTTTGACGTGCTCACCGAAACGGCAAAGGATGCCGACGCTTTCCTTGAACAGTATCATCAGCTGTTTCTAACCATTCAGGACGGCGACGAGGTCACAAAGCGCATTGCGGACTGCAAGAAGGCGATTGAGGATGCCGAAGAGAAAAAGAACGTCCTTCTCGGAATGGTTGCCAAAAAATCGCTCTCCATGCGGAGCTTTGAAACGATGCTTGAAAAATGCGATGCGGAGATCGACGAGCTGACCGCCGAGATCCAATCACTTGAGGCGGATCTTATGACGAGTGAGGAATATCGGGCAAGAATGGCGGAGTTAAGAAACGCGCTTGAAACCGCCGCAAAGGCCGCCGAAGAGGGTATGATCACAACGCCCTTTGTTGCCTCGTATATCGATAAAATTTACGCAACGGCGCATTCTCCGACAGAAATTCATCTTTGTATTAAACTGTCCACCGGACGAACCGCAGAAAAATGGCTATTAAAAATCGGCAGAATAGCAAAAAGTCGTATGGGACACATCAATAAGAAGATGATCGAGTCCTATGAGAACTCGATGAAGGGCAACAAGTAAGTAAAAAGGGTAAACGTTGCCAAAAAGCCCTTTCGCGCAAGACGCGATGGCGTCATCGATGGAAAAGGCTTTTGCACAAGGGTGATTTCTTGTGTGCGGTATGTAGGGATACCGCGAGGGCTGTCTTTGGCAGCCCTCTTTCTTTTTATATCCGTTTTTTGATAAAAAACCACAAGAAAATGGATAAAAAAACGCTGGAAAAGATGAAAAGTATGTGATATAATGAAAAAGTAAACCAATTTGCTAGGAGGCACCTATGTTAAAGTATCAGCTCACCTCAAGCCTTGAAAAGTGCTTTGTGGATTCCGACCCTATGTCTTTTGCACCGCTGAAAAGAATTTCCGTATTAAAAGATCAGAAGCTTTCCTTCCAGCTCATATATCGCGACCTTGGAACCGACGTTCGCTATTTTTTAAACGCGGCGCTTTCGGGCGTTGACGCTGCCTCGGTCAGCTATCGCACCGTTGAATACATTCCTTCGATGATGCCCGTCTACCGCAACCTATACGATGAAAACTACATAAATACTATGCCCGGACTTTACCCCGATCTTTTAAAGCCCGTCAGCGTGGACGGCGTTACCGTTTTTCCGATCGCCACGCGTTCTCTTTGGATCGAGCTTTCCGAAAACGCGCTTCCTGCCGGCGATCACAAGCTCACCCTTACCTTGACGAACGATAAGGGGGAAGCTGTTTGTGAGGTAGCTCTTGAGGTCGTCGTCATTGATGCCGCACTCCCTGAGCAAACGCTGATCCAAACGGGCTGGTTCCATACCGACTCCTTGATGTCCTATTATCGCTTTGAGGCATTTTCCGACGAATACTGGCGCGTTACCGAAAACTTTATGCGCTCGGCAAGAGGCATGGGCATCAACCTGATCCTCACCCCCGTATTCACGCCTCCGCTTGACACTAAGATCGGCGGAGAAAGGCTCACCGTTCAGCTTGTCGACGTTGCTCGCAAGAACGGTGAATACAGCTTTGCCTATGACAAGCTGGACCGTTATATCAAAACCGCGCAGAGCGTCGGCATCACTCATTTTGAGATTGCCCACTTCTTCACTCAGTGGGGCGCGAAGCACGCGCCTAAGATCATGGCGACCACCGAAAACGGCTATGAGCGCATCTTCGGCTGGGAGACCGATGCGGCGGGCGAGGACTACCGCACCTTCTTAAAGGCATTCGTTCCCGCCCTGATTGCGCACTTAAGTGAGCTTGGCGTGATTGAAAACACCTATTTCCACATCTCTGACGAGCCTAACGAAACCCATTTTGACTCTTACCGCGCCGCGCGCGAAGGCATCGCTGACCTTCTTCGCGGTCACAAGGTGATTGACGCGCTTACCGATTTCGAATATTATAAGATGGGTCTTGCAGAGCATCCTATTCCCGGTAGTCACCATATGGCTCCCTTTATTGAAAACAATGTTCCGGACCTTTGGACCTATTACTGCTGCGGTCAGGCGGTCGGCACGAGCAACCGTTTCTTCGGCATGCCCTCGGCGCGCACCCGCTACCTCGGCACTCAGCTTTACTACTTTGATATCAAGGGCTTCTTGCAGTGGGGCTTCAACTTCTATTTCAGCTTCCTCTCAACCGAGCCCATCAATCCCTTCCTTGATTCTACGGGCAACGGCTTCTGCGAATCGGGTGACGCTTATATCGTTTATCCTGCGCCCGACGGAACGGCGTGGGAATCCATCCGTTATATCTCCTTCCGCGAGGGTCTTGAAGATATGCGTGCCATGCAGCTTGCCGAAAAGCTTGTTGGCAGGGAAGCGGTGAAAGCACTTCTCGACCGTGTCACGGGCGGCGTAAACTCCTTCAACGAATGCGTGTGCGAAAGCAAGAGAATGCTCGCTGTTCGTGAGGCTGTTAACGCACTTATCGCTGAAAATCTTTGATCCTGATTCCGAGGTGCCGCAAAATCCTTGCGGCACCTCATTTTTCTGAAAAAAACTTAAAAAAAGTTTAAAAAAGGTATTGACAAACCCTAAAACGTGTGGTATACTAACAAGGCTGTCGCGGAAAAAAGCTGCGAACAAGCATTCGATCTTTGAAAATTGAACAACAGAATTTCGAACGAAAC
>JAZOSE010000013.1:0-3044 GCA_045656965.1 Eubacteriales bacterium | reverse complement strand
ATCTACTTTTTCACTCTTCACTATTCGCTTTCTTCCTCCTCCTCATCCTCGCTTACGTCGCTGTCGAGGATACGGTTGGAAATGGTCTCCGCCTTGATTGCGGAGAGGATCAGATGCTCACTGTCGGTAAAAATAACCGTTCTTGTGCGGCGGCCGCAGGAAACGTCGATCACGCGGCCCTCCTCCTTCGCCTCGGAAACAAGGCGCTTGATCGGTGCGGGATCGGGGCTGGCAAGCGCCACCACGCGAGAGGCGGCAACCATATTGCCCGATCCGATGTTGATAAATTTCATACTTTTCTCTTTTCTTTTTTGTGTTTCTCCGCGCTGTTTTGAGGCGCTGGGTCATAGCTCCTTGTTTTCGTAAGAAAACCAAACTCGGACGAGTTTGAGAGCTATGACGGGGGGACGCCATCGTTGTTCGCACGGGGTGTAAGCGTTCCCTTTATTCTATATTCTGTATCTGCTCGCGGATCTTTTCAAGCTCGCACTTGACGGCAACGACCATCTTGGCGATCTCGGCGTTGGAGCATTTGGAGCCTATGGTGTTGGTCTCACGGTTCATTTCCTGCATTAGAAAATCCAGCTTTCTGCCCGCAGGCTCGCCCGAGGCGAGAATTTCCTCAAAGGCAACGAAATGGCTGTGAAGGCGCACAAGCTCCTCGTCAACGGCAAGACGGTCCGCCATAATGGCGCACTCGGTCAAAATGCGGTTTTCGTCGATATTCACGGCGTGGTCGTCGAGAATTGTGCGAAGCCGCGTTTCCAGCTTTTCGCGGTATGCGCCGATATCGCGCACGGACTCCTTGCCGATCCTTTCAACGATTTCTTGAATATTACTCACCTTTTGGCGAAGGTCGCTTTCCATGCGCGCGCCCTCGTTTTCTCTCATCGCCGTAAAGCCCTCGGCGGCGGCGGCAAGCACCTCCTCTACTCTCGCCCATTCGGCGGAAAGGTCCTCCTCCTTGCGCTCCACGACGAAAACGTCGGCACTTCTCGCCACCGTCATCACCGAAATGTCGTCGGGAAGCCCGTACTCGTCGCGCAAGCGGTAAAGCGCCGCGAGGTAGCCCTTTACATACCCCTCGTCAAGCTCAATGCTCGCCTCGCCCTCGGTGTGGTTTTGCACCGTCAGGTACACATCAAGCTTTCCGCGCGAGGTCACGTTCTTTTGGATAAAGGACTTGATCTTCTCCTCTAAAAAGAGATATGCGCGGGGGAGCTTTACGTTACAGTCAAAATATCGACTGTTGACCGCCTTGATCTCCACGGTATAGTCGCGGTCAGCGCCCTCTTTTTTTGCCTTGCCAAAGGCAGTCATGCTTTTGATCATATTTCCCTCTTACTTTTTACCGCCGGGCATATTGCCGCTGCCGCGGATCATTTTATTGATCTCCGAGAGGAAGGTATCCACGTCCGTAAACTCACGGTAGACCGACGCAAAGCGCACGTAAGAGACCGCGTCGACCTCTCTTAGATGCTCCATAACCATCTCGCCGATCTCACGGGCGGGGATCTCCGCAACGAGTGAGTTTTGCAGCTCCTTTTCGATGGCAGAGACGATGGCGGAAACGTCAACAGGGCGCTTTTGGCACGCGTGCAGAATTCCCGTTTCCAGCTTGTGTTTATCAAAAAACTCACGGCTGCCATCCTTTTTGATCACCATGATCGGCACCGTTTCTATCGCCTCGTAGGTGGTAAAGCGACGGCCACAGCCCGCGCACTCGCGGCGGCGGCGGATACTGTTACCCTCTTCTACGTGACGGCTGTCAAGCACGTGGCTGTCGGCAGAGCCGCAACTTGGACATTTCAAGGCATTTTCCTCCTCGGTTTGAACTTGATTTTCACGCGCACGCACACATAGGCATACGCATAGATATTATATTATAACATAAAAAAATAAAAAAGCAAACCCTTTTTGCGTTTTTTGCGGATATTTTTTCTTTTTGCAAGAGGGAATGCGCAAAAATCATAAAAAAAACGCGTATCCTCTTGAAAAACACGCTTTTCTATGATAGAATGATAGACGTATTAAAAGAAGAAAGGGCAAAGAAAAATGAAAGCCGTTATCAGCGTTACAGGTAAGGATGCCATCGGCATTATCCACAAGGTCAGCGAGAAGTGTGCCGAGGCAGGCGCCAATATCTCGGAGATCTCCCAATCCGTCTTGCAGGAATATTTCGCTATGATCATGCTCGTGGAGATCGACGGACTGACCGTTCCCTTCGGCGACTTCGTTGACACCTTAACGAAGCTCGGCAAGGAAAACAACCTTGAGATCCACACCATGCACGAGGATATCTTCAGTGCCATGCACAAAATTTAATTAGGAGCATCCGATGTACAACACGCAAGAAATACACGAAACCATACGGATGATCCGCGACCAAAATCTTGACATCCGTACCGTTACTATGGGCATCTCGCTTTACGACTGTGTGAGCGAGGACGCGGATCGCCTTTGCGACCGCATCTACGACAAGATCACCAAAACCGCAGAAAAGCTTTGCCCCACCGCCGAGCTGATCGAAAAGGAATACGGCATTCCGATCATCAACAAGCGCGTTTCCGTCACCCCCATCTCGCTCGTGGCAGGCGCGATTCCCGAAAACAGAATTGCCGACGTGGCACGCACGATGGACAAGGCGGCTGACACTCTCGGCATCAACTTTATCGGCGGCTACTCCGCACTCGTCCAAAAGGGCACGCCGCGCGTTTGCCGCGCCCTGATCGAGTCGCTTCCCGAGGCGCTTTCCGAAACGGGCAAGGTCTGCTCGTCCGTCAACCTCGCCTCCACCAAGGCAGGCATCAATATGGATATGGTTCGCCGTATGGGCGAGATCATCCGCCTTTGCGCCGAAAGAACGGCAGACCGTCAGTCGATCGGTTGCGCCAAGCTCGTCGTTTTCGCCAACGTCCCCGAGGACAACCCCTTTATGGCAGGTGCCTTCCACGGTCCCGGGGAAGCCGACTGTGTCATCAACGTGGGCGTTTCCGGTCCCGGCGTGGTGGTAGCGGCACTGAAAAAATGCGGCAAAGATTGCT
>JAZOSE010000012.1:0-2885 GCA_045656965.1 Eubacteriales bacterium | reverse complement strand
ACTCCTTGTCACTCGCGCGGCGCATGAAAGAGAGCGCGGGGAAGGGTTCGAAGCACTTTATGAGCGCCTTTTGCGCGATCGGTGGCATATAGCTCACGAGTTCACCGTCTCCGATCTCTTTTTCTTAAAGCGTGGCGGCCGCGTGTCGACAGGGGTGGCGGTGCTTGGCAGTCTTTTTTCCGTTAAGCCCGTGATGCACGTGGATAACGAAGGAAGGCTTGTAAAGCGCTCCACGGCTCGCGGCAGACGCGCCTCCCTTTTGGCTCTTTTTGAAAGAATGAAGCAAAATGCTTGCCTTCAAGAAGAAAAAACAGTCTATATCAGCCACGGCGACTGTTATGAGGACGCTCTTTTCCTTAAAAGCCTCATAGAAAAGGAATATCCCGATGCCGCCGTAACGGTCGGCTACGTTGGCGCGGTGATAGGCTCACATTCAGGACCCGATACGGTCGCTCTTTTCTACTACGGAAAGGAAAGGTGAAACGCAATGACGCTTGACGGCTTTCATTACCACGCCCTTTTATCCTCTGCCTACCTGCTTTTGCAGAGAAAAAGGGAAAGAGTTGACCGGATGAACGTTTTTCCTGTTCCCGACGGGGATACAGGCACCAATATGTGCTTAACGCTTTCTGCCGTTACCGCGGTAACGCCGCAAAAAGCTCTTGCCGATACGGCACAAGAGGTGTCGGTGGCAACACTCCGTGAGGCGCGAGGAAACTCGGGTGCGATACTCTCGCTCTTCTTTCGCGGCGTAGCAGAGGCACTAGAGGGCAAAAGCACCGCTTCGGCAAGGGAGCTTTCCGAGGCATTCTCGGCAGGAACGGACGAGGCGTATCGCGCAGTAGCCTCTCCCAAGGAGGGAACGGTGTTGACCGTGATGCGCGCCGTTGCCGAGGCATTGAAAAAGGCGACGCGGAGCACCCCCACCATGTCTCTTCCATCCTTTTTAAAGACGGCAACCGATGCTGCCGCGCGCTCCGTTAGGCAAACGCCCAAGCTTTTGCCCGCCTTGAAGGAGGCGGGGGTGCTTGACGCGGGCGGGTACGGCTTTTACGTTTTGCTTTGCGGCATGCTTTCCTTCACCGAAAAAACGGCGGAGGCTCCCTTTGAAGCCCCCGTGCCTGACCCGAAAAATATTAAAAAAGAGCATCTTGATTTTCCGTATTGCACCGAATGCCGCGTAGAATTGAAAACGGCGTTTAGCGAGGACGAGACAAAAGGGTATCTGTCCTCACTCGGGGATAGCCTCGTTCTGATCCGAGCGGGTGAAACGGTAAAAATACACCTTCATACCGCTTCGCCCGATAAGGTGCTTGCCCACGCGCTCTCCCTCGGCTCGCTTTCCTCGGTCAAAATAGAAAATATGCAAAAGCAAAACGAGGATCGCTTCGGCATGGGTGAGCGCAAGCGCTACGGCTTTGTCAGCGTATGCTCGGGCGAGGGGATCAGGGAGGCGTTTCGTTCCCTTGGCACGGATGCCGTTGTCGACGGAGGAGACACAATGAGCCCAAGCGCAGGAAGCATAGCGGATGCGGTGCGAGGTGTGAATGCCGACACCGTTTTTATTCTTCCCAACAGTAAAAATGTTCGTTTAACGGCAGAGCGTGCCGCCGAGACGGTCACCCGTCCCCGCGCCGTTGTCGTTCCCACCGAGTCTATCCCCGAAGGGCTGTCCGTGATGCTCGCGGCGAGTGAAGATAGCGAGGAGACGATGGAAACGCGCATAGATCGCGCCAAAGCTCACGTTAGTGCTATGTCGGTGGCGGAGGCGGCACGCCAAAGCACCGTGAGGGGGAGAAAGATAGAAAAGGGCGAATACCTTGGTATCGTGGAGGGCGAGATCGCTTGCTCTGCCAAAAGCCGTCTTGATTGCATAAACGAGCTTTCGCGCGGCATGACGGGTGCCTCCTTCGTTACGCTTTTCTACGGAAAAGGGGTAGAAAGAGCAGAGGCGGAGCGGGCAAGCGTTCGCATCCGCGAAAGGCTTGACTCTGCTTGTGAGGTCAATCTTTTGTACGGCGGTCAGCCGATATACGACTATATCGCCGCCGTTGAATATTACTAAAAAAGAGCTTTCGCCGTTTGGCGAAAGCTCTTTTCATTTTTTATGAATCCTTGTTTTTTGCGCGCTCTTCAATTAAGAAGGTTGCTTCCATATCCGCAACGTAGTTTGCCATAGCAAGCGGGAACATCTCAAAGGCGGAAGAAACGTTCTTCGCCTCCTCGTCCTTGGAGAAGCCCATATGATAGCGGATGGCAAACGCTTCCTCACGGGAAAGACGCATAAAGCTGCTGATCACGTACACCGATTTTTCGCCGTGACCGTAGGGAAGCTTGTCGTCAAACTCGTAGAAAGGAACCGTTGTCCAAACGCCGTCCTTTTTGACGTTGCGCGTGGATGCCTTGTAAACGTTGACCTTGCAAAGATCGTGCAGAAGTGAAACGATGGCGATCGTTTCGTCGGAGTAGGTGAGCCCGTATTCCTCGGAAAAACGCGGGCGACCCACGTATTCACGAAGCGCCTCATAGACGTTTACGCTATGCTCGCAAAGACCGCCCTCGTAAGCGCCGTGAAATCTCGTGGAGGCAGGCGCGGTGAAAAAGTCGGACTTGTCGGAGCAAAGGTATTCAAGCAGCTCGTCTGCTCCCTCACGCGTGATGTAGGTTTTATAGTAGTGGATAAACTTTTCCTTTGCCGTCATAGCCGTCTCCGCTCGATTTAGTTCCAAAGGGTAGGAGTGCCGCTGACAAAGTGCCAGTAGTGGTGATTAGCAAAATTCTTAGAGGTCTCCGAGTAGAGATGGCGCTTCGCCGTGGGAAGCGAGGAAAGCGCGGAGCAGGTGCCGTTCACGGCATCGATCATCGCAACGCCCGCGTCGGTGATC
>JAZOSE010000011.1:0-11807 GCA_045656965.1 Eubacteriales bacterium | reverse complement strand
CGTGGTGCTCGTGGTCGTCCTCATCGTGATGGTGGTGATGATGGCACTCGCATTCGGGGTCGTCGCACTCGCCCTCGTGATGATGGTGATGCTCGTGGTGCTCGTGGTCGTCCTCATCGTGATGGTGGTGATGATGGCACTCACATTCGGGGTCGTCGCACTCGCCCTCATGATGATGGTGATGCTCGTGAAGCTCCTTGAGTGCCGCCTCCAAAGAGTCGGTCTTTTCCATGGCTTCAAGAATTTGCTTGCCTTCAAGCTTATCCCAGTCGGTGGAAACGATGGCGGCGGTCGCGTTATGCTCGCGCAAAAGTGCTACGGCGGCCTCAATTTTTTCTTCCGAGAGCTTACCCGTATGGCTTAAAACGATCGTTCCCGCGTGTTCTACCTGGTCGTTGAAGAACTCGCCGAAGTTTTTCATATACATCTTGCATTTTGCAGCATCGCAAACGGTAACGGCGGCGTTCAGCATCGCGTTTTCCGCGCGAATATCCTCAACGGCACGGATAACGTCGGAAAGCTTACCGACACCCGAGGGCTCGATCAAAATGCGGTCGGGCGCGTACTCAACGAGGACCTTTTGGAGCGCCTTGCCGAAGTCTCCGACGAGGGAGCAGCAAATACAGCCGGAGTTCATTTCGGTAATATTGATACCTGCGTCCTGAAGGAAGCCACCGTCAATACCAATCTCTCCGAATTCGTTTTCAATCAAAACGAGCTTTTCGCCCGCATATGCCTCTGCAATAAGCTTTTTGATCAGCGTGGTTTTGCCCGCGCCGAGAAATCCCGAAAAAATATCAATCTTTGTCATGGTTATGCCTTTCTCTTTTTCTTACTTTGTTATTATATACCTCTTTTTCAAAAATGTCAACGGTTATCGCCATTTTTGAGGGGCGCCGAAAACATCTTCGGCGCCCCGTTTTTTCGGTTTAGAGAATGCACAAAGCGCTCTCGCACACGTCAATTTTCAAGATCGACTCGGGGCCGGGATCGTCGGCAATCAGCTTTCTTGCTATCAGCGTTTCTACCTTTCCTTGCAAAAAGCGCTTCAAGGGGCGAGCGCCAAAGGCGGGGTCAAAGGCATTTTCAATCACATAGTCCTTTGCTTCATCGCTCATTTCAAGATAAAGCGTTTTTTCGCGTAAGCGAGCGGAAAGATCGGCAAGAAGAAGGTCCACGATAGCACGCACGTTTTCCTTCGTTAGAGGCTTATAATAGATAATCTCGTCCAAGCGGTTCAAAAACTCGGGACGGAAGGATCGGCGCAAAAGAGCTCCTACCGCTTCGCGCGCTTCACCCGAAATTTCGCCATTTTCAATGCCGTCAAGAATAATATCCGAGCCAAGATTGGAGGTAAGGATAATGATGGTGTTTTTGAAGTCCACCGTTCTTCCCTGGCTATCGGTAATTCTTCCGTCGTCAAGCACCTGCAAAAGCACGTTAAAGACGTCGGGATGCGCCTTTTCGATCTCATCAAAGAGAACGACAGCATAAGGACGGCGACGTACCGCCTCGGTGAGCTGTCCGCCTTCGTCGTAGCCGATATATCCGGGAGGAGCGCCGATGAGACGCGAAACGGAATATTTCTCCATATATTCACTCATATCGATGCGCACCATAGCACCCTCGTCATCGAAAAGCGCCTCGGCAAGCGCCTTGGCAAGCTCGGTTTTGCCGACACCCGTGGGACCTAAGAACAAGAACGAGCCAACGGGACGGCGAGGATCTTGAATACCTGCGCGAGAGCGCAAAATGGCATCGCTGACACCGCGAACCGCCTCATCCTGTCCGATCACCCTGCGGTGCAGGATCTCCTCAAGGCGAAGCAGCTTTTCCCTTTCGCCCTCCATAAGCTTGGAAACGGGAATACCCGTCCAGCGTGCGACGATACGAGCAATCTCCTCCTCGGTAACCTTGTCACGCAAAAGCGAGGTTGTTTTCTCTCTGTCCTCAGCGACCTTTTCTGCCTCCTCAAGCTGTTTTTGCAGCTCGGGAAGCTTGCCGTATTTCAATTCGGCAGCACGGTTTAAATCATATTTATCCTCCGCCTGCTCGATCTGTGCCTTGACGCACTCGATCTCCTCACGAACACGCTGAGCGGCACCGATACTGTTTTTCTCGTTTTCCCAGCGAGCCTTCATTTCGCTGAAGGCGGAACGAAGCTCGGCAAGCTCACTTTCAAGAACTGATCTTCTTTCAGCGGAAAGCTTGTCGTCTTCCTTGGAAAGTGCGGCTATCTCGATCTCGTTTTGCATCATTTTTCGAGAGATAGCGTCAAGCTCGGTGGGCATTGAATTCATCTCGGTACGAATGACGGCACACGCCTCGTCTACAAGGTCTATTGCCTTATCAGGTAAAAATCTGTCGGTAATATAGCGATTAGAAAGCGTTGCCGCAGCTATGAGGGCGGCATCTTGAATCTTAACACCGTGATAGATCTCGTATCTTTCCTTAATGCCGCGCAAAATGGAAATAGTATCCTCAACACTCGGCTCAGGAACGGCAACGGGCTGGAAGCGTCGCTCAAGTGCCGCATCCTTTTCAATATAGAGGCGGTATTCGTTGAGCGTCGTAGCACCGATACAGTGCAATTCACCGCGCGCAAGCATCGGCTTTAACAGGTTGCCCGCGTCCATCGCACCGTCCGTTTTTCCCGCGCCGACGATGGTGTGAAGCTCGTCGATAAAGAGGAGTATTTCGCCGTTTGACGCCTTGATCTCGCCAAGAACCGCCTTTAATCTCTCCTCAAACTCACCGCGATATTTTGCACCCGCTACAAGTGCGCCCATATCCAGCGAAAAGAGGGTTTTGTTTTTTAGATTTTCAGGAACGTCGCCACGCACAATGCGAAGCGCAAGCCCCTCTGCGATTGCCGTTTTTCCAACGCCGGGCTCACCGATGAGACAGGGATTGTTTTTACTCTTGCGAGAGAGGATGCGGATAACGTTTCGTATTTCCTCATCGCGCCCAATCACGGGATCCAGTTTTTGGCTTCTTGCCAGCTCTGTCAGATCCTGACCGTATTTTTTTAGCGCATCGTAGGTTTCCTCCGGATTTTCCGAATCCACGCGGCGATTGCCACGCACCGACTGAAGTGCCGAAAGAAAGGCGTTCTCGCTGATCCTCTGATCCTTAAACATTTGCTTTAATGCTGTACTTGGATGCCCTAAAATGCCCAAAAACAAATGCTCTACGGAAACGTAGCTGTCCTTCATTTTTTCTGCTTCTCTCTCTGCGGTTTTTACCGCCTTGTCGAGATCTGCCGAAATATAAAGCTTATCTTTTGAGAGCCCTGAAACCTTCGGGAATCTTTCAATGACGGAGAGAGTTTCTCCGCTGAACGCTTTTACACTTGCACCCATCTTTTCTAAGAGCTCACCGATCAATCCGCCCTCTTGTGAAAGAAGTCCGTAAAAAAGGTGCTCCTCTCTAAGCTCCTGATTGCCGTAGGAAACGGCGGTATCCTGCGCAATACGCAAGGCATCTATGCTTTTTTGTGTCATCTTTTGTAAATTCATATAGGTACTGCTCCTTTCCCATATAGTATGGCTTCTTTAAATGATTTCTTTACTTTCCAGTAAATACGCGCGATACGTGCGGTAAATGGCGGCAAGAGCCTCCTTTTCATCATTTGCGGCAAAATACGCCTTTAAGGCGCGATCAAAGGTACTGACGTATTCAGATATAAGACCCGCAATATCAGAAGCGCTGTGCATTCCCTCAAGCGCCGCTGTATTTTTGCGCAAGCGCAAAACGCGCATATATTTATCGTCCTCAATATAGACCTGCGGCTCGCCGATCAGCTCTTCCTCTACATCCGTAAACATCTTATAAAACCCGTGCATCACGGAGAGAAGCGCGGCGTTCTGCGTACGGAGTGAGACACGCAAAGCACCCAGTGCATCGCCGTCTTTATAAAGCTCCACGCTATAACGCACGGTAGGGTTGTATTTATAGCAAAGCGAGGAGCGCATCGGAAGGACCGTTTGCGATGGCTCACCAATCAAAAGCGAGGTGGCAGATAAAAGAGCGCCAAGCTCCGAAAAGACCTCCTTCACACGCATTTCCGGCGTAGTATAGGAAACGTACTCAGCTAAAATACGGTTGATAAGCGCCGAACGGGTGCTTCCCTCACGGTACGCAAGCGCATCTACCGCACGCACGACGTCCTCGGAAAGAACGAGAGAATAAACGTTTTTCTTCAAGGTAGTTCTCCTTTTTCTTTTCTGCTTTCATTATACTCCGTTTTATATAATTTGTCAAGCATTTTATATAAATATATTTACGAGTTTAAAAAGGCAACAAAAAAGACCGCCATATTGAAGTGAACCCCAAATAGTTCACAAAAAAGAAAAAAGACGCACCAAAAGCAGGGAGAGGAAATTACCTCTTCCTGTTTTTCAATCTTGTAGAGTTGTAAAAAATCAACTAATCTTCGACGAGTAGTAGATATTCTTCAAAAGATGTGATATAATTGTTATACAAAGTTTCTTTTTTCAGTATGCTATGGAAGCTCTCAATGGGAGAATCATCGATCGGAGTGCCTTTCCGACTCATAGATATTTGTATCCCATTGGATTCGCATACAGCTTTGTACTCGAAGGATGTATATTGAAAACCTTGATCACTGTGAATGACAAGTTTTGATACATCCTTCGTTTTAGCAATAGCTTGATTGAGGGTGTCGATCACCAACTTAATGTCGTTGCGCTTCGAAATTTGATGCGCAACGATTTTTCTATCATAGAGATCCAAAATAGTAGACAAATAAGCTCGTTTGTTGCCGAATATCAGGTATGTAATATCTGTAACCCACACCCGATCGGGTTCACTAATATTAAAATTCCTATTGAGAAGATTAGGTTTAACGTTCTTTTCAATTCTTTGATAAGCAACGTTTGGTTTGATGCGCTTTATATATTCCGGCTTCAAGCCATATTTTTTCATGATTCTTGCTGTCTTTTTGTGATTAAATATTACACCATACTTAACCAATAAGCCTTCACAAATCCTACGATATCCATACGTACCCTTTGATTCATCAAATATTTCTTTAATCAAAAGGTAGTCGTAGTAATCTTTATCTTCTGCTGCACGATATTTGTAGTATGTTCTCTTCGAAATATCCAATACCTCACACATGTTGTCGAGAGAATACTCTTCAATGTGCATATTGATAAATATTACTTTCTCTCTCGTTGTGCCTTGAGGAAGGCTTGGTATTTTTTTAGTATTTCATAACGTTCCTTGTAGTCTATATCCTCGTCATTTTTCTTTGGTCTGCCAGAGCTGAACTGTCTATGGTCCGTAAGTATGTCTTTTCCTTGCTTTGATTTATATATCCAGTTTTGTATTGTCTTTTTGGATACTCCATATTCTTCGCTTAATGCTGTTGTTGGAATGTATTCTTCAAAATACCTCTTTAAAATTTCTTCTTTGATTTCTTTTGAGTAGTTCTTAAACTTTTGTCCTTTTGTAGCCATAACAAAAACCTCCTATGGTTTAATTATACCATAAGAGGTTTTGTCTTTTTTCTTTTTTGTGAACTATTTGGGGTTCACTTCAAAATTTTTGCTCGGCCCTTTTGGCTTAGTCTTTTTTTATCAGCTCGGAAAGCGAGCTTGCAAGACCTGCGACAGACTGTATTTCCGAGGGAATAATAATTTTGGTTGCTTTTCCGTCGGCAGCCTTTTCAAAAGCCTCAAGGCTCTTAAGAGCAATGACCGCCTGGGACGGAGCCACGTCATTAATCATACGAATACCGCTTGCCGTTGCCTCTTGCACCTTGAGAATAGCCTCTGCTTCACCCTCTGCTTCGCGGATCTTGGATTCCTTTGCCGCCTCTGCGTTAAGGATTGCCGCTTGCTTTGCTGCCTCTGCCTCGAGGATCAAGGACTGCTTGCGGCCCTCGGCAACAAGAATGGCACTGTTCTTTTCACCCTCTGCACGAAGGATAGCCTCGCGGCGCTCACGCTCTGCCTTCATCTGCTTTTCCATGGCGTCCTGCATTTCTCTGGGCGGAATGATGTTCTTTAACTCAACGCGATTGACCTTGATACCCCAAGCGTCGGTCGCCTCGTCGAGAATGGCGCGCATTTTGGTGTTTACCATATCGCGAGAAGTCAGCGTTTCATCTAAATCAAGCTCACCGACGATGTTACGAAGCGAGGTGGCGGTAAGATTTTCAATAGCAAAGATCGGGTCGGTTACACCGTACGCATAAAGCTTACTGTCGGTAATCTGGTAGAAAACGACGGTATCGATCTGCATACGAACGTTATCCTTGGTAATAACGGCTTGGGGAGGAAAGTCAACGACCTGCTCCATAAGGGTAATCTTCTTGTTGATGCGATCAAAAAACGGAAGCTTTACGTGAAGACCGTTTTTCCAAGTCGCGTGATAGCTGCCAAGGCGCTCTACGATATAAGCGTGCGCTTGCGGAACGACGTGAATATTGGTCACGACCAAAATCAAGATCAGAGCGAGTAAAACACCAAGTACGATTAAAAACATAAATACCTCCTATATTTAAATAATATTATTCTGCGATCTTACAAATAAGCTTTACGCCCTCCACGGCGATAACCTCAACGCGCGCTCCCTCATCAACGACAACGTCGTCGGAAAGCGTGCGAGCCGCCCATTCGAGCCCCTTGACCTTAACGGCACCTCTGCCGGCGATATTATCGATTTTTTCGGTTACAAGGCACTTTTCGCCGATAATAGCATCAATGTTAAACTTTTCGTTTTTGGGCTGAAAGAATTTGCGGAACACCGTCTTCGCAAGAACGAGGCAAGCGGCGGACAAAAGGATAAAAACGATCACCTGTACATAGATCGGTACATTGCAGAATGCAAGGATCATAGCAACGAAAGCACCCGGAACGAACCAAAGCGCAACGAGGGGAGCTGTGAGCACCTCAACGACACCTGCAACTAAAATCAAAGCCAACCAAACGTATTCCATTACATCCTCCTTGATGAGATACAGTAATATTAAAGAGTAATAAACGAGAAAAAAACATCGTATAACTAATATCAGTATACCATATTTTATACATAAAGTCAACAGAAAAGCCTTGGTTTTTCTGTCGGTTTTTACTGTTTTTTCGTGCCTTTTGGAGAGAAAAGGAAATTTCCTCTTGACAAAACTATCCTTTTTAGGTATAATACAAAGGTAATATGTTGTTTGCGTGTGCATTTTATGTTGTTTTGAAAGGAAAAATGCCGCATTTGTCAAACGGATATTAGGCAAGAGGCGACTACATTATCTACGCCCTTTGCTATCAATTTAGGAGGATTATCTCATGTTAGAAGAAATCAAAAGCTTACTGGTAAGCGAGCTGAATATCGAGCATCCCGAGGATGTTACGATGGAGGCGAGCCTTGCGAACGATCTTGGCATCAACTCCTTGGAGCTTGCTGACCTCGTTCTTCTTTGCGAAGAAAAGTTCGACATCGAGATCGAAGAGGATGATCTGCGCGAGCTGATCACCGTCGGTGACGTTGTTCGTTACTTAGAGGAGAAAACCGGCAACGAGTGATTTCGTTAAGAGGTGCTTAAAAAGCACCTCTTTGCTTTGTTACAAAGGAGAACGCAAAATGTTAGATAAAATTTGTGCCACCGTCAGGGAGGCGGGAAAAATGATTACCGACGTTCCCTACTCCTCCGTTAAGTCAAAAACCATGATGACGGATTTCGTCACCGACCGTGATGTTGCCGTTCAGAAATTTTTGTATGATAAACTGAGGACGCTTTTTCCCGATGCCGGCTTCTGCGGCGAGGAGGACGAGGCACACGCGCTTGATGCCGACGATGTTTTCGTCATCGACCCGATCGACGGCACGGCTAATTTTGTGTACGGTCTTGGCGCAAGTGCCGTTTCTGTGGCTCTTCTTCACAAGGGAAAAGCCAAATATGCCGCAGTCTACGACCCGTACAGAGATGAAATGTTCTGTGCCGAGCGCGGACGCGGTGCGTTTTTAAACGGAGATCCTATCCACGTTACCGAAACACCGTTAAGCAAGGCACTTGTTGACGTGGGCACCTCTCCCTATAAGCCCCACCTTATGAGAGAGACACTCAAGCTCGAAGAAAAGCTTCTCGATATAGTGGGCGATACGCGCCGTGTTGGCTCTGCGGCTCTCGCAGGATGTTACGTGGCGGCAGGAAGATACGCTTTGATGTTTGAGCTTCGCCTTTGCTCTTGGGATTTTGCTGCGGCACGTCTCATCACCGAGGAGGCGGGCGGTGCTTTCGCTTATCTTGACGGAAAGGACCATTCCCTCACCGACGACCCGCCCATTGCTATGGGCTCTCCCGAGGCGATGGAAAAATTCCTCGCTCTTTACAAAGACTATAAAAAGGACTAAAAAAGGCTTCCTTCGGGAAGCCTTTTTTCTTTAAACGTCAATATAAACGAGAGAGTTTATTTTATTTCCAAATGTATCCGTTTTCTCTACCGTGCTGAATTTTTCAGGAGAAAGAAGATAATTCAAAGCAATATCGTCCCAAACATAGCACCCGACCTCTCCGTTGGCGGCGCAAAAGGCGCGGTAGCGGCGCATAGCCATTACACGAGCAGAATCGCCTTCAAGCGCAGTTTGGGAAATATCAAGCGCGGGACAAGCGGTATCCAAAGTCACCGCTTTATGCGGATGTTTTACCACGGCGCTGAACGCCTCGGGATTAACACCGTGATTAAACTCATACCCCTTATAGTTGGGAACGCCGTCAATACAGCCTGCCATAAGCACCAGCTCACCAACCGTCACTTTTGAAAGAATTTTCTCGGTTACGGTCAAGGGGCCAAGGCTCAAAAGAATATCGCACGAGGGCGTTGCTTCTATCCATTTTGCAAAAGACAAAACCTCTGTTTTATCCGCACGCGCGGGGAAAATATCTCCCATACCGTCCTCTCCGTGCACGAAGGTGAGGTTTTCCGTTGGCTGTTCAAGCTCCAAGGTGCTAATTATTCTGACTTTATTTTTCGGCAGATTGGATATAGCGACCAAGGTGCGAAGATTACGAAGAGAAACGTCTGCGGGAAAATTGCCCGCGATAGCAACGATATCTATTTTTGAAAAACGCGCTTCCTCTTCAAAAAGATGGAGAGTAGCTATGGCATCGTCAAGCCCGTAGTCACACAAAACGACAAGGTGCTTTTCTTGATTGTTCATCTTTTTCTCTCCTTTACGAGCGTTCGATATATCCGAGGATCTTGCGGATAAATACGTTCTTTTCGTTTTCTATTCGCTTCGTCTTTTCCACATAGCCCTTCAATTTACGGGAATAATTGTTCTTTTTGAGCTTATCCTTTTCATAGGGGTAATACTCTGCCAAGGCGAGATAATATTCCATTTCCACGTTTTCAAAGAAGATACCGTTGACGTTACCGTCCTGATACTCTCGGTAAAGCTGTGTTCTTTCCTCCAGCGAAAGGCGAAGGTATTCCTTCATTTTTTCCTCGCGCTCGACAGGGTCATCGTCAAGCTCTGCCTCTCCGCTCTCGACAAGGCGCTTCTTCTCCTCAAGTGCGCAGAACA
This sequence comes from Eubacteriales bacterium, assembly GCA_045656965.1. Taxonomy (GTDB): domain Bacteria; phylum Bacillota; class Clostridia; order Oscillospirales; family CAG-272; genus UBA1740. Next base: position 2,261 of record JAZOSE010000011.1, on the reverse strand, counting down.
TTCCGCGATACATATAGGAGCGAAGCAACCAGCAAAACTGCTTATTGTCAGCAAAATTTGCCTCTGTGATCGCGTTACAGTCGGCAATCACGCTCTCCGAGTCCTCGATCAGCTTATCGGCAAAAAGAGCTCTCTCCTCGCCCTCGGTGTCGGGGCTATACAGCATCATCAGCTCCGCAAAGGCAACGAAATCATTGATAAGGGCACGCATATAAAGCTTCAACTCGGATTCCTCTAACGTCTCTACCTCGGATAAAAGATCTTGGTAAGCATCGTTGATCTCATCAAAATCCTTATAGAGAAGATAGATATTGTCGCTTGTGCTATGGATCGCTTTAAAGAGGTTGAGAGTATTTCTCGCGGTGCGTATCGCCATGCGAAGCTCGTTTGCACAGTTTCCTCCGAGCTTCTTGGATAAGATGCGAAGATCGTCCTCTACATCGTCGGCTATATTGGTGAAAATATGTGCGGAGTATATGTAGCAAAGAACGTATTGCGCAAGCTCAAAATCCGAGCAGGCAGGGTCGGTATCGTGTCTTGAAATATAATCCTTAACGCGATACCACTCCATAATCGCCGTCATTTTATTATCGGGTATGATGAAGTACTGGGCTTTGAAGAAATGCTCTGCAATCTCCTTAATGACCTCGCTTTGTTCCTTCTCCTTCGTGCTGACGCTCGTTGCCCAAACGCCGCGAAGATCGCTGGGAATTTCGGGGTCGTTCTCCTCAAGATCAATAAAGAAATTATGCACCTTGTTGGGTGAAAGCTTCGCCATAAGATGTCCCCATTCAAACATTAAGTTGGGGCTGATCTTTCCCGTTACGGGGTGCTTTTGCACCAAAAGGATCGCTTGGTCGCACTGCTTCATTTGCTCCATAATGGTATCAAAAACGGTGCGTCCGCCGATGCCGCCGACCGAGCTTCCGCCGACGATGCACTCCACGCCCTTATTCTGCTTGCCGATATGCTCTGCAAGCGCAAGAGCGAAGGGATGGTTTCCGCTCCACGCGATAAACGCCTTACTCATAAAGCGACACTCCTTTCGTTAAATTTATTAATTTCATCTTGGATCTTAGAAAAAGCACGCGAAAGCGGCATACCGTCCACAAGCGCGTGATGCACGCAGATTTGAAGAGAGGCTTCGTATTTTTCGCCCACCTGTACCATCTTTCCCCAAACCGCCATAGGAACAGAGGCGGCATACGGGTCGCTTGGGACAGGCTGCTCAAGGGCGGTAAAATCAAGCGTAGGCAAGCAGCTGAAGTAAAAATCGTTCAGCTTGCCGTCGGCAAAGCTCTTCCCTGCTTTTTCCGTTTTGGCTCGCTCAATCGCTTTGCGCACCGAAGCACAAAAGTCATCATAATCCCCTTTAGGCTCTATTCGCACGGAAACGTAATTTCCACCGTCAATTGCCACGGTAAAAACAGGGTCTATCCTGTCGTAAAGCACAACGCCTTCCTCATCCATTCGCAAGCGAAGCTCCTCTACTTGAGACATGCCTGTATATACGGCGTAAAGCATCGCGTCAAAAAGATGTCCGCCACGCTCGCGGAAACGGAAAAGCGGTGTAACGTCAAGCCGCACCGTAAGCGAGTAGGTGGGTATGCGGTAATCCTTAAAAAGCTCGTACTGCGCGCGGCGGCACCAGCCGTTTACGTCAATTCTTTTCACCGTTACACTCCCGGAAAGCACGGAATCGTTTTAAGCTTAAAGAGGTTTCTTTTGTGAAGCGTATCGATGCGCTCCTTGACCCTTTCGTCCTCACAAATGCCCGTGCGAATATATTTGTCAAGCGCCGCGTAGGTAAAGCCGAGATTGTCCTCGTCGGTCTTCCCGCAAAGCCCGTCGGAGGGTACCTTTTTAACCAAAACCTCGGGAAGTCCTAAAAGCGTACCGATCTCCAAGACCTCGGCAACGGTCAGCTGACCCAAGGGGCTGAAATCCCCCGCGTCGTCGCCGTATCTGGTCGAGTAGCCGACCCAGTTTTCCGAAAGGTTGCAGGTGTTTGCCACACGGCCGTTTACGCTTTGGGAGATTGCGTAGAGCGTCGTCATACGGACGCGAGGCGGAAGGTTGGTTTTCGTCTGCACGGAGATGGGAAGATCTTCGGGCATCGCCGAATAAAGACCGTCCACCGCCGCCTTGATATTAACGGTATAGTGGCGGATACCAAGATGATCTACGAGCATATGCGAGCAATCGATGTCACTCTGCTCACCGTTGGGCATCAGCACTCCAACCACGCGGTCAGCACCAAG
>JAZOSE010000010.1:0-14677 GCA_045656965.1 Eubacteriales bacterium | reverse complement strand
GCGACCATTTCCTTCGACACGATGCCGGGGGCGGAAACGCCGATAAAGACGTCGGCTCCCTTCATAGCGTCGGCAAGCGTGCCGTCGAGCATTTCCCTGTTGGTTCTTTCGGCAAGCTCAGCTTGGGCAAAGGTCATTCCCTCCTTGCCTTTTACGAGCGTTCCGATCTTATCGCAAAGGATCATATCACGGACACCAAGGTCAAGAAGGAAGGTGGCGATCGCGATGCCAGCGCTTCCCGCGCCGTTGATGACGACGCGCACCTCGTCAAGCTTCTTGTTTACGACCTTGAGGGCGTTTATTAGCGCCGCGCCGAGAACGATAGCGGTGCCGTGCTGGTCGTCGTGAAAGACGGGGATATCGCAAATTTCCTTTAAGCGACGCTCAATTTCAAAGCAACGGGGGGCGGAGATATCCTCAAGGTTAATGCCGCCGAAGCTGCCCGAAAGAAGATAGACGGTGCGAACGATCTCGTCGACGTCCTTGCTCTTAATGCAAAGGGGAATGGCATCCACGTCGCCAAAGGCTTTAAAGAGGAGCGCCTTGCCCTCCATAACGGGCATACCCGCAACGGGTCCGATATCGCCAAGACCGAGGACTGCCGTGCCGTCGGTGACGACGGCGACGGTGTTGTGGCGGCGGGTCAATTCATAGGACTTACTTTCGTCCTTCTCAATTTCAAGGCAGGGGGAGGCAACGCCCGGGGTGTAGGCGAGCGAAAGCTCGTCACTCGAGGTGACGGGCACGCGCGCGGTGACTTCGATCTTACCCTTCCATTCGTAATGCTTTTTTAAGGATTCTTCTCTGTAATTCATGGTTTTGTCCGTTTCCTTATAATAAATGATAGGCGAGCTGACACGCAGTGCGTGTCAATTTGTTTTTTTGCTTTGCAGTCGGACAAACTGACACGCAGTGCGTGTCAGTTTCCTTTTGCTTTGCGGCTAAGTGAGTTGACACGCGGTGCGTGTCAATTTATTTGGGTTTTCGGGGGGGTGTCAGGCTTCCCAAGGGAAGGTGTATTTGGTGAGGCCTAAGCGGTCGCGGACGGCGACCATTTCCGCTTGGACGGACTCGTTGATCGGCACGCCGCTATCCTTGCGAGAGAGCCAGATCTCGTATTCCTTTTCGCCTGCGGTGTAGATGCGCTCGGCACCGGGAGCCTTCTTCGAGGCGCGAATGGAGCGAAGGATCTCGCCCGTTTTCTTACGGCAAGCCTCCTCACCGAGGAAATGCTCGGTGTCGATGGCGATAAAGAAGTGTCCGAGGCCATAGGGTCCGATATTTCCGTTTTCGTCCTTACCGTCGAGGTCCTTGCCGAACATACCGTCCTGAAGAACGGCGCAAAGAAGCTCCACGATCATAGCGTAGCCATAGCCCTTATAGCCGCCGAGGGCTTCACCGATGCCGCCGAGGGCAGTCAGGGCTGCCGTGCCACCGCGGATCATTTTGAGGGCTTCGCCCGCATCGCCCTCCACGGCGTTGCCGTTTTGGTCAACGATGGTGCCGGGGTGAACGTCCTCACCGATGCGCGCGTAATACTCCACCTTGCCGTTTTGGGTAATGGAGGTGGCACAGTCGAGAAGAAAATCAAAGGGCTCGTCGGAGGGGATACCGACGGTTAAGGGATTGGTGCCGAACATCCCCTCGACACCGAAGGTGGGGGCAACGGAGGGGCGGGCGTTGGTGCCCGTAATACCGATACAGCCTGCCTTGGTTGCCATCGTGGCATAGTAGCCCGCGATACCGTAGTGGCAGGAGTTGCGGACGGCGACCATACCAAGACCGTATTTCTTCGCCTTTTCGATTGCCATGGTCATTGCCTTGTGACCGATGACCTGCCCCATACCATCGTGACCGTCGACGACGGCGGTGGTGGGCGTTTCCTTGATAATTTCAAAATTGGTGGTGGGGTTTTGAATGCCCGCCCAGATCCTGTCGATATAGATGGGCTTAAAGCGGTTGCAGCCGTGGCTTTCGATACCGCGACGGTCGCTTTCAAGAAGCACGTCGGTGCAGATCGCGGCTTCCTCTCTCGGCACGCCGACGCCCGCGAAGGCATCTGTAATAAACTCGGTAAGGGTTTTCCAGTCCAAGATCATTTTCGGCATTTTTTCTTCCTCTTTTCTCTTTTGGGGGTTGATTTTTTCTTTACAACTATGTTATAATCATTTTGATCAAAAAAGTCAACACTAATTCTTCTTTTGAGCAAAACGATCGTGTTTTTGATAAGTTTTACCCCAAAAAACGCAAAACGATCACGGAGGTCACAATGTCTATTCGCGAAAGAGAGATCCGCATTTTAAACTATTTAAAGGAGCATAAAGAGGCAAGCGTTGCAGAGCTTTGCCACGCATTTTTTGTGAGCGAGCCGACGATGCGCCGTTCTTTAGCCTCGCTTGCGGCGGCAGGAAAGCTGTTACGCACGCACGGCGGTGCGGCGTATAAGACCGAGCCGGGAGAAAACCTCCCTCTCGCCTTTCGCGAGCGCGAGCAATCCGACGCAAAAGTGATCATCGGGCGCAAGTGCCTTTCCCTGATTCCCGACGGGGCGACTATTATGACCGACGGCTCCTCCTCTGCCTTAGCTCTTCTGCGCGAAATTGACGCGAAAAAGGGCGTTATCGTGGTGACCAACAACGCGAAGGCGGCGCTCATTCTTGCAGAAACAGGTGTCAAGACCTTTGTGACGGGCGGTGAACTAAGCCTTAGCACCTGCGCCTACACGGGCGCGCAGGCAGAGAGCTTCATCCGCGCCTTCAACGCGGACATCTGCTTTTTCTCGGTGCGCACGTTGACACCCGAGGGCGATCTTACCGACAACGCGATCGCCGACAACTACGTGCGCCGCGCGATGATGTCGCGTTCTAAAAAAAGCGTTTTGATGCTCAGCTCCAAAAAGCTGGGGGAGGCGTGTCTGAATACCCTTTGCACGCTGGACGATATTGATTACGTCGTGTCGGAGAAGGACATTTCAGAGTTTTATCCCGAACACAAGGAAAAGTTTATCTGATCATTAGCAGAAAATCTACCAAAAGTAAGTTCACCTACCGATAAACAGCAAAAGGAGTACGGTCTCTTTGTCCGTACTCCTTTTTTCACGCCTTGCCCGAGCAATAAATTCAAATGCTCCGATGCGCACGAAGCGCTTGCGCCAGCGCTTCGCACCTTTCGCGCGAGAGCGCGGGGGTTTGGGCAAGAGGGTTTTCGATACCAAGCTTTTCGTATTTAAAGAATCCCATTGTGTGAAAGGGCAAAAGCTCGTATTTTTTGATACAGTTTTTTCCTTCTATAAGAGAAAGATAGGAAAGGATGGCTTCCTCGGTGTCGTTAATCCCCGGCACGACCACCGTGCGAAGAAGGGTGGGAATGGCATTTTCGTTTAGAAAGTCCAGTGTTCTTAAGGTGTTTTCTATGCTTGCGCCCGTATATCTTTTGTAAAGCTCGTCGCTTGAAAACTTGAGGTCGAGCAGCACCTCGTCGGCATTTTTTAAAACGAATTTTTCGTTTTCACCGAGAGGCACGGCACCCGAGGTGTCCACGGCGTAGGGAATTCCCTTTTCCTTCAAAAGAGGAACGCACGCGGCGATAAACGCACTTTGAAGAAGCGGCTCGCCACCCGTGAAGGTCACGCCGCCGCGCGCCTTAAAATAAGGCTTATAGCGCGCAAGCTTTTTGACAAGAGCTTCGGGGGTGTACTCTTCCCCACCCGTTTTCCAGGTGTCAGGGTTATGGCAGAATACACAACGGAGCGGACATCCCGAAAAAAAGACGGCGAAGCGCACGCCTTCGCCGTCTACTGCGGCAAGGCTTTCAAAGGAATGGATATATCCTATCACTTTTTTCTCCTTTACCGCATTTGGTATTCTTACATTTTTTCGTGGAAGGTTCTCGCGATGACCTCAAGCTGCTTGTCCTTGGTGAGACGGTGGAAGTTGACCGCATATCCGCTGACGCGAATGGTGAGCGAGGGGTAAAGCGAGGGGTTTTCCATCGCATCGATCAGCTTCTGACGGTTGAGGACGTTGACATTGAGGTGATGCGCGCCCTGTACGAAGTAGCCGTCAAGCACGTCAACGAGGTTATCAACGCGGGAGGTCTCATCGTGTCCGAGTGCATCGGGCGTGATGGACATGGTGTTGGAAACACCGTCCTGGCAGCAGTCGTATTTGATCTTGGCAACCGAGTTCAGAGAAGCGAGAGCGCCCTCCTTGTCTCTGCCGTGCATGGGGTTTGCGCCCGGTGCAAAGGGCTCGCCCTTCTTTCTGCCATCAGGCGTGGCACCCGTTTTCGCGCCGTATACGACGTTCGAGGTGATGGTGAGGATAGAGAGCGTGTGGCGAGCGTCTCTGTACGCGCGAGTTTTGCAAAGCTCGGCGTAGAAGAACTCAGTGATCCATCTGGCAATACTGTCAACGCGGTCGTCGTCGTTGCCGTATTTGGGGAACTCGCCCTCGATCTTAAAGTCGGTGATCAGACCGCGCTCGTCCTTGACGGGCGTGACCTTCGCGTACTTGATGGCGCTTAAGCTGTCGGTCAGAACCGAAAGCCCGCTGATGCCGAACGCCATCAGCCTCTCGGGCTCAACGTCGTGCATTGACATCATAAAGCGCTCGTAAGCATAGCGATCGTGCATAAAGTGAATGACGTTCATGGTGTTGACGTAAAGCTTTGCCATCCACGAGGCGTAGCGCTTGAAGGACTCAAGCACCTCGAAGTAGGAGAGGGGCTCCTCGTCAAAGACCTTACCCTCGGGAGCGATCTGCTCACCGTGGATCTCGTCCTTACCGCCATTGAGTGCCATAAGAAGCACCTTGGCAAGATTGCAGCGTGCGCCGAAGAGCTGCATCTGCTTACCCGTTTTCATTGCGGATACGCAGCAGGCAATGGAGTAGTCATCGCCGTAGTCGGGGCGCATAACATCGTCGTTTTCGTACTGGATAGAGTCGGTATCGATGGACACCTTAGCGCAAAAGCGCTTAAAGGGGATGGGAAGATTTTCCGACCAAAGAACCGTGAGGTTCGGCTCGGCAGAGGGACCGAGGTTATAAAGCGTTTGAAGGAAGCGGAAGCAGGTCTTGGTGACCAAGGTCCTTCCGTCCTCACACATACCTGCAAGGGATACGGTGACCCAAACGGGGTCGCCTGCAAAAAGATCGTTATATTCGGGAGTGCGCAGGTGGCGAACAAGACGCATCTTGATGACAAGGTCGTCGATCAATTCCTGTGCCTCGCTCTCGGTGATGGTCCCCTCGCGAAGATCACGCTCAAAATAGATGTCGAGGAAGGAGGTGATCCTGCCGATGCTGTTTGCGGCACCGTTTTGCTCCTTGATCGCGCCAAGGTAGCCGAAGTACAGCCACTGTACAGCCTCCTTTGCGTTCTCGGCAGGGCGGCTGATATCGCAGCCGTACTCCCTTGCCATCTCGATCAGATCGCCCATAAAGTCAAGCTGCTTCTGGATCCCCTCCACGAGCTGGACTGTATCGGCAGTCATATCTCTATCGCTGATGCGCGCCTTGTCTGCCTTACGCCACTCGATGAGGCGATCCATACCGTAAAGCGCGATGCGGCGGTAGTCACCGATGATACGGCCGCGGGCATAGGCATCGGGCAGACCCGTTAAAACGCCTGCGTGGCGCGCCTTCTTCATCGTGTCGGTATAGGCGCGGAAAACGCCCGTGTTATGCGTGGTGCGGTATTTGAATGCCTTTTTGATCTCGTCGGAGATCTCGTAGCCGTACGCGCGGCAAGCCTGCACGGCGTTGCGGTAGCCCGCGAAGGGGTTGACGGCACGCTTTAAGGGCTCGTCGGTTTGAAGACCGACGATGATATCGTCCTCCTTGATCACATAGCCGGGTCGGTGCGAGCGAATAGAGCATACCGTTTCGGTATCCACGTCCAAAACGCCGCCGTTTTCGGTCTCCTTGATTAAAAGCTCCTCAACACGCGCGCGGACACGGTCGGTCCTCTCGGTAGGACCCGCTAAAAAGGAGTCGTCGCCCAGGTAGGGGGTATAGTTTCTGCGAATGAAATCGCTCACGTTGATCTCGTTCATCCATTCGCCTTCGTTAAACGTACGCCAAAAGCTCATTGTTTTTCTTCCTTTCTTCTGTCTCGTCAAAAAAATAACGGTGTATAAAAACAAAAGGGCATCCCTTTTGCTTAGGATGCCCAGACGGTCGGCAAGTACTTCCCTGTTCCACGATGGTGACCCATCTTTCCGTCAGTTGCAGGGAGTAATCTTATTATACACAACATATAGTGTTTTGTCAAGCGTTTTTTAACTATATTTTGTGATTTTTTATATTTTTTTAATAACGCCGAATTTGCAAGCCTCAAGGCATTTGCCGCAATGGACGCACTTAGCGCTATCGATGCGCGCACGGGCGCCAACCATCTCGATAGCACCGCTTTCGCACACCTTTAAGCACGCGCGGCATCCGATACAGCCCGCCGAGCAGACCGCCTTCGTTTCCGCGCCCTTGTCGACGTTCATACACGCCGCATAGGGATATTCTCCCTTCGGGATGATCTCGATAATATTCTTGGGGCAGGCGGTGGCACACTTGCCGCAGGCAAAGCATTTGGTCTCTTCCACCACCGCAACGCCGTTGCGCACGGATATTGCGTCGTTATCGCAAGCACGCGCGCAGTCGCCGAAGCCAAGGCAACCGTAGGCACAGCCGTTTCCGCCGTTTTGCACGAGGGCGGCGGCACGACAGGTGGAAATACCCTCGTAAAGCGCATTTTTCTTGCGAGCATCCAGCGTTCCCGCACAGCGAACGACGGCGCGGCGCGGTACCGTTTTTTCCGCTTTCGTGCCGAGAATTTCACTGACCGCCCTTGCGACCTCATCGCCGCCGACGGTGCAAAGATTGGTTTTTAAGTTCGAGCTTTCGGCAAGAGCTTCGGCATAGCCGGAGCAGCCGGAAAAGCCGCAGGCACCGCAATTGGCACCCGGAAGGCAAGCGCGGATCGCCTTTGCCTTTTCGCTTTCCTCAACCTTCATAAAGTGCGCGGCAACGCCGAGACCAATGCCTGCAACAAGACCGATAGCAGGCAGAAGGATAAGGGCTAAAACAAGAGGATTCATTCGTTTTCTCCTATGTAAAATAAGCTTAGGCAAGGCCGTCGACGATGCCGCCGAAGCCAAGGAAGGAAAGCGCGACGATCGCCGCGGCAACAAGCGTGATGGGAAGACCCTTCAAAGCCTTCGGCACGTCCGCATCCTCAAGGCGCTCGCGGACACCTGCAAACAGCACCATAGCAACGAGGTAACCGATACCTGTGCCAAGTGCGTTGACCATTGCAGAAAGGAAGGTGTAGTCGGGATTTGCCGCCGCCTTATCAAGCACCAGCATCGTAACGCCGAGCACGGCGCAGTTGGTGGTAATGAGCGGCAAATAGATGCCGAGCGCACGGTAAAGCGCGGGAATATACTTGCGAAGGACGATCTCCACAAGCTGCACGAGCGAGGCGATAACGAGGATGAACACGATGGTTTCAAGGTGCTCCAGCCCGTTCGGCAAAAGAAGGTAGGTATAAAGCGGAAAGGTGACTGCCGTGGCAAGAAGCATGACGAAGGTGACGGCAAAGGACATGCCAACGGCGGTATTGAGCTTTTTGGAAACACCGAGGAAGGGGCAGATGCCGAGGAATTTAGAGAGCACGTAGTTTTCGGTAAGAATCGCGGCGATAAAGACCGCCAAAAGAGATTTAATCACGGCATTTTTCCTCCTTTTCCTTCTTCTTGCAGGCAGAGGCAAGGGGACAAGCCTCGCAAGAAAGGTCGCGACCGATGCTCTTTCCGCCCTGAAGCTTATTGGCAAGAGCAATAAGAAGTCCGAAAACGAAGAAGCCGCCCGCAGGGAAAATAAAGATCAAAATGGGGGTAAAGATGCTTGCGGGAAGGACGGTGACACCGAAAAGGCAGCCCGTTCCGAGAAGCTCGCGGATCATACCCATAAGCAGCATCGCCGCCGTAAAGCCGACACCCATACCGAGCGCATCGAGCGCGGAGGGCAGAACGCGGTTTTTGGAGGCAAACATCTCAGCTCTGCCGAGAATAATGCAGTTTACGACGATGAGGGGAAGAAAGATACCGAGCGAGGCGTCGATCGCGGGGGCAAACGCCTTTACGAGCATTTGAACGATGGTGACAAAGCCGGCAATAAGCGTGATATAGGCAGGAATGCGCACGCCGTCGGGGATCACACGACGAAGAAGGGAGATAACGACGTTGGAGCAAAGAAGCACCAAGGTTGCCGCGGCACCCATGCCGAGCGCATTGACGGCAGAGGTGGTAACGGCAAGGGTAGGACAGGTGCCGAGGATGAGGCAAAGGACGGGGTTTTCCTTGACAATGCCCTTGGTAAACTCGTGAAGAAGGCCTTTATTCTTTTTCATTTTGTCGCCTCCTTCGCTTTGGCACCCTCAAGCCTTGAAAGTGCAAGATCGATCGCTTCCTTTGCCGCCTCTGAGGAATAGGTCGCTCCGCTGACGGCGTCGTAGTCTTCTACTTTATCCTTGCCCTCGAACTGATTGGCAAAGCTGTCCTTTGAAACGTTAGCGCCAAGACCGGGGGTCTCGTCGGGTGCCTTGATCACCACACCCGTAATTTTTCCGTCGGGAGTCACGCCGACGATGGCGGTCACGTCGCCTCCGTAGCCCTTGGCGGCACCGAGAAGCACGTAGCCAACGACGCTTCCGTCTTCACCGTAGCCGACGTAGCCGCCCTCTCCGTCGCCGTCGAGCTCTTCCAGCCGAGCGGCAGAGAGCACACTCTCGGCGCTCTCGCGCATAGCCTTTTTTTCAGCCTCGGCAATGCGGTCCTCGGTAAAGAGGTTCGTGACGACCAAAAGCGACACGACCACAAGACAAATGGCGGTCAAAATCAAGGCAGGAACGATTGTTTTCTTCATACCGTGCCTCCTTTTTTCTTGACACCAAAGGGTGTCGTTTTGGTAACGCGGTCAATGAGCGGGGTGACAATATTCATCAATACGATAGCATAGGAAACGCTTTCGTCCATTTTCGCGTAAAGCCGGATCAGGACGGTGACAAGACCGCATCCAACGGCAAAAATCACCTTACCGAGCGGGGTAACAGGGGTGGTAACGTAATCGGTCGCCATAAAGACAGCACCGAAAAGAAGACCTCCGGAAAGAACGGCAAAAAGCACGTCCTCACCGACGCACAGAGTAAAGAGCGCCACGGTACCGACGTAAACGATCGGCACGATGGGGGGGATCACACGGCGAACGAGAAGATAGATAAGTCCAAGAAGAATGGCAAGCTTGCAGGTCTCACCAATCGAGCCGCCGATATTGCCAAAAAACATATCAAGATAAGAAGCGTCGCCCGCGTAACTCGGGTTTAAGGGGGTAGCACCCGTGACGGCATCGTGAAAGACGGTATCGCGGAAGCTCGTCATAGGTCCGGGGAAGGAGACGAGCATTACGATGCGGCCCACAAGAGCAGGGTTGGCAAAATTGCATCCGATGCCGCCGAACATCTGCTTTGTGACCACAATAGCGGCAACCGAGCCGACGAGGGTATAGTGAAGCGGAATGTCGGGCGGAAGGGTGAGGGCTAAAAGCACACCCGTAACGGCGGCAGAAAGGTCGCTCACCGTATTTTTGCGCTTCATGACGAGGCGCGAAAGATATTCAAGAAGAACGCAGGAAAGCGTGGTAAAGGCGATAACGAGAAGGGCTCGCCAGCCATAAAGCACCGTGGCGGCAACGACAGCGGGGGATAGGGCGATCAAAACGTCTCCCATAATATGCGCGGTCGTTCTTTTGCCGCGGATATGGGGCGACGAGGTAACCGTAAGCTTTGACATAGACCGAAATACTCCTACTTATTTTTTAGCGCTTTTCGCGCGCAAAATTCCTTTTCCGAGGCGCATGCTCTGCACGAGCGGGCGCTTTGCGGGACATACGAAGGCACAAGAGCCGCATTCCATACAGTTCATAACGTTAAGCGTACCGAGCGCCTCGGCATCCTCGCGGAGCATAGCGCGTTCAAGAGAAAGCGGCATAAGACCCATGGGGCAGGCGTGGACACAGCGCGCACAACGAATGCAAGCGGTGCTTTCGGATAGACGCGCCTCTTTTTCGTCCATCGCAAGTATGCCGCCCGTGTTTTTAACGACGGGAACGGAGGTATCGGCAAGCGACGTGCCCATCATAGGACCGCCGAGGATCAGCTTTTTGATCTCACCCTTCACGCCGACGAAGGAAAGGATCTCCGAAACAGAGGTGCCGATGGGGGCGATGACGTTGACGGGGCTTTCTATCGCGCCGCCGTCGACGGTGATGCGCTTTTCGGTCAGCGGCATACCCGTTTTTAAGTAGCGAGAGAGCACGGCAACGCTCGTGACGTTGAGAACGACACAGCCGACGTCGGCGGGGAGCTTACCGGGAGGCACTTCCCTGCCCGTTGCGGATTTGATCAGTATTTTTTCGGCGCCCTGCGGATACGTAGAGGGGAGCGCGAGCACACGAACCTCGTCGTTTTCATCCACCGAGGAGTCGGCGATCTTTTTTAAAAGCGCGATCGCCTCCGGCTTATTGTTTTCCACACAGATGATGACGTTTTTGAGCCCGAGAATGCTCTTGACAGCGTAAATACCGCTCATCACGTCCCAAGCGTTTTCAATGATCTCGCGGTTATCGGAGGTGAGGTATGGCTCGCATTCGGCGGCGTTGATCAAAAGGGTGTCCACCGTTTTCCCTTCGGGAACGTTCAGCTTGATATGCGTGGGGAAGCCGGCACCGCCAAGACCGACTAAACCGCACTCGCGCACCGCGCGAACGAAGGATGCCTTATCGGTAACGGCGGGGGGAGTCAGCGTGGCGGGCGTCATTTGTCCGTTGCTTTCTATTACGACAGCCTCACATTTTACACCTGAGGCGACCGTAACGGTCTTGATCGCCTTGACCTTACCGCTGACGGATGCGTGGACGGGAGAGGATACGGGGGCGTCACTTTCGCCGATCTTTTGACCTACGAGCACGGTGTCACCGACGGCGACGGTAGGCTTGCAGGGCGCGCCGATATGCATTTGCATAGGAATGGTGACCGTCTCGGGAATGGGCATTCGGATGCTCTCCTTATCTTTCGTTCCCTTCTTGTGTGGAACGTGAATGCCGCCGCGCGAGCGGTACGGCTTTTCGGAGGTGTTTTTCTGTTTATTCATTAGGGATCCTTTCTTTGTGCAACGCGAAAAGAGGCGTGCATGATGGTGCCCGTCAGTGCGCCTGAGGGCAAGGAAAGCAAGATCAGTATGGGAAGATAGGCAAGGATCGCCTTGCCAAAGATGAGAAGGGCGAAGAGCCCTTGCGCCGCGTTATGCACGGCGGCACCGAAAATGCTGATGCCGAGTGTACCGAGCCTTCCCCTTGCCAAGCGAAAAAGAAGAAATAGCACGGTGGCGGAAAGAATACCGCCCGCGGCACTCATACCGAAGGCGATCACGCCGCGCGTGACGAGCGCGAACGCGGCTTTGATAAGCGTAATTGCGAGCGCTGCGGGAAGCCCGAGCGCACACGCGGCGTACATAGTGACGATATTGGAGACGCCCGCCTTGGCACCGGGGGGCAAAATGGGAGTGAAGACGCTCTCAAGCACCGAAAGGGCAAGAGCAAGCGCCGACAAAACGGCAATACGAACGACGTATGCGGTTGCTTTTCTTAGCTTCATATTCCGCTCCTATCCCGTGACCCCATCAAGCGCACCGTCTCCCGAAAGGAGAACGGAAAAGCCAAGGGGCAGGCAAAGGATACCCTCGCCCGCATCCTCGATTTTCGAGGTATGTACACAGTTTTGACCGCGACAGGGAGAAGAAACGACACTAACGCCGTCGACAGAGAAAAGAACGCTGATCTCGCCCTGCTCGGTCGCATAGCTTTTTTTTATCGGTTCAGCGAGAGAAAGCTCTACTCTGTCGATCACCTCGCCGCGATAGGAAACGACAGCCTCGCATCCCTTCTCCTTTGGAGAAAGGAAAAGAAATAACAGCGCGGCGAGAAGAAGCACGAAGGCGGCGACGAAAGCATCGGCGCGGCGAAAAAGCTTATTTTTCAAGGAGCGTTACCTCCCGTCCGTCCGACTCAAACATAGCGGCAAAGCCGCGCGTGGCTAAGAGTATACCGTCCTTTTTAACGAAGAGTGCCTCCGCACCGTACTCGGCGCAAAGGGAAGCGCCCGCCTCTATCCCCACAGTAAAAAGCGCGGTGGAAAGCGCATCGGAAAGCGCGCCGTTTGGGGCAACGACGGTGACTGAGATCAGCTCGTTTTCTACGGGCATACCCGTTGCGGCATTCAATATATGGTGATAGGCGACACCGTCCTTTGTAAAGCTCTTTTCATAGCTGCCCGACGTGGAAACAAAGGAGCTTGAAAGGCGAAGCGTTCCAATCGTGTCGCTTTGCGAGGCGGAAAAGGGATCGCGCACGCCAACGCGCCAGCCGTCCCCCTTCTTATCGCCCACAGCACCGACCGTGCCACCGACGGAGACAAGCCCGGTTTCATTTTTTTCGCGAAGGGCGCGGGCAAGCACGTCCGCCGCCATTCCCTTACCGACGGCACCAAGGTCGATACCGCCCGAGGAAAGCGAAACGGTATCACCTTCCAGAGAAAGAACAGAGCCATTCACTTCGTTCAGCGCAAGTGCAAGCGTGTCGGATGTAGGAAGAGTCTGCTTTTCAAAATCCCAAAGAGAAGTGACCGGCAAAAGACGGACGGAAAAGGCGCCGCTTGTTTTTTCTTCTATTTCAAGACAAAGAGACAGAATATCCAAAAGCTCCTTGTCCACGCTCACGCTCTCACCGCGGTTGATCCTTGCTATGGCTGAGGTGGGAATTTTATGTGAGATTTGGTTTTCAAGAGAAGACACGAGAGGAAGAAGCTCCTTTGCCGTGCTTTCGCCTTCGGCACTGACGGAAACAAAGGCACCCATCGCATACCCTCGCGCGCGCGTGTACGTGGGAGAGCAGGACGACAAAAGAAGGGAAAGCGCAAGAAAAAGCACAAGGGCAAAAAACGAACGGGGGCGTGTTTTCACAGCTTCTTTCTCCTTCCAAACTATAATAATATATTGTAGCATAAAAAGAGAAAAAAGGCAATGCTTTTTCGCTTTTTTCCGCCTTTTATTCGATTTTTACACCAAAAAAGTAAAAGGTGACCGTTTTTCGAGCATCCCTTTTGGGAGACAAAAAACTTTGCCCTCCTTTTTCTGTTTTTTCGTCAAAATACCTTGATTTATATTAAAATATGTGTTATAATACTCGCGTACGCTGCGAAAAGGCATTGACAATCTTTTCACAAAGTACCGTTTCCCATTGTTTTTTTTAAAAAATATAAATCTCAGGAGGTTCATTTCATGGCACTCACGAAAGAGCAATTTTCTGCGAAAATGGACGAGCTCAAGGCATTCATCGATGAGAACAAGCACATCGACGGCCCGCTTATGCCCATTATGCAGAAAGCACAAGAGGCTTTCGGCTATCTTCCTATGGAAGCTATGTCGCTGATCGCTGACGAGCTCGACATTCCCGTTTCGAAGATCTACGGTGTAGCTACCTTCTACGCTCAGTTCTCGCTGACGCCCAAGGGTGACAACATCATTCAGGTCTGCACGGGTACCGCTTGCTACGTTAAGGGCGCACAGGCAGTTCTTGACGAGGTTATCCATCAGCTCGGCATTCATTCGGGCGAAACGACGGAGGATGGCAAGTTCACCATTCAAGACACGCGCTGCCTCGGCTGCTGCGGTCTTGCACCCGTTATGACCATCAACGAGGACGTTTACGGTCGCGTGGTTCCCGGTCAGGTCAAGGGCATCCTTGATAAATACCGCGCACTTTAATCAACGGAAAGGATGATACATAATGAAAACTATTGCTGAACTCTCCGCGCTTCGCGAGGCGATGCAGCCCAAAATGGCTGTCCGCAAGGGTCTCGCTTGCATTGAAGACAACGGATACAAGCGCCACGTTCTCATCTGCGCAGGTACGGGCTGTACCTCCTCGAGCAGCTTGAAGATCGCTGCGGCACTTGAAGAAAATCTTGCAAAATTTGATCTGACGAACGACGTTCAGATCGTTAAAACGGGCTGCTTCGGTCTTTGCGCCGCAGGTCCTATCGTGATCGTATATCCCGAGGGTACCTTCTACAGCCACGTTGAGGTAGAGGACGTTGCCGAGATCGTAGAATCTCACTTAAAGAACGACCAGGTCGTTACCCGCCTCGTTTACGAGGACGAAAATCTCCCTAAGGGCGAGACCGTTGCTCTTATGGACACTACCTTCTATAAGAAGCAGCACCGCGTTGCGCTTCGTAACTGCGGCTTTATCGATCCCGAGTGCATCAACGAGTACATCGCTATGGACGGTTACAAGGCACTTGGCACCGTGCTCACCACCATGACTCCCGACGACGTTATCAAGGTGATCCTTGACAGCGGTCTTCGCGGCAGAGGCGGGGGGGGCTTCCCCACCGGTCTTAAATGGCAGTTTGCAAAGAAGAGCGTTTCCGACAAGAAGTACGTTGTTTGTAACGCCGACGAGGGCGACCCCGGCGCATTCATGGACCGTTCGGTTCTTGAGGGCGACCCCCACGCTCTTATTGAGGCTATGGCTATTGCAGGCTACGCTATCGGTGCTGACGAGGG
>JAZOSE010000009.1:0-25953 GCA_045656965.1 Eubacteriales bacterium | reverse complement strand
CTTGGCGGCAATAGCGCGACAGATGGCACCCGTGGAATAGTAGGTGGCGCCAAGGCGCTCGATAAGGATCTTTGAAACGGTGCTTTTACCGCTTCCAAGGTCACCCGCGAGGGAGATCTTGCCGCACACGCGGAAGGCGTTGTTTTGTTCCGTCATATGATAGTACCTTACATTATAATATATTTTAACTTTATTATTTTAACCTATTTTATCCCTTCTGTCAAGTGGGGCGGCGGCTTTTGTTGCACTTTTTTAGAAGCGCTTTTTGTCAAAAGAACCAAAAAGCTGTCGTTTTCTCCTTGCTTGCTTGTATTTCTACGAAAAAAACACCAAAAAACGAAAAAAGGTATTGCATTTTTGAAATTTATGTGTTATAATACTCGTTGCTGATTAAAAAAGAAAGATTTTCTCGTGCGGAAGCACAGAGTATTTAGGAGGTAAATCCAATGGCAAAATGCAGTGTTTGCGGCAAGGGCGTTGTATTCGGCAACACGGTTTCGCACTCGCACCGCAAGTGCAACAGAACCTGGAAGCCTAACATCCGTAAGGTTAAGGCTGTTGTAAACGGCACCAACAAGACCGTTTACGTTTGCTCCCGTTGCTTGCGCTCGGGCAAGGTAGAGCGCGCATAAGCGTTCCCTAAGAAAAAGGCGTTGCTTTTTAGCAGCGCCTTTCGCTTTTTTCTGCGGCAACCGCCGCTTTTTTCTTTTGCTTCTCCTCGGGCGGAAAAAGGATACCGTAAAGAAGCACCGCCGCCATCGGCAAAAGAATAATACCCACAGCACCAAAGAGCCGCGCGCCCGCATACATCGAAAGAAGGGTCAAAAGCGGGTGCATTCCGTAGCCCGCGCCAATGAGGTGCGGCTCGGCAAGCTGACGAGCCACGGTGATGACGACAAAGATCACAAGTATCCCCACACCGCGCCCGATCTCCCCCGTCAGAAGCAGCCACACGCCCCACGGCACAAGAAAGGTGCCGACACCGATGACGGGGAGAAAATCAAACAGCGCGAAAATACCTGAAAGAAGAAGCGGATAGGAAACACCCAAGAATAAAAATCCGACGAGCATAAAGAAAAAGGCGATCAGCATAAGGATCACGTTGGCGCGAAGGACGGTGAAGGCGGCGCGAAGGGCGCTTTTTTTCAGCGCCTCGGCATATAGCCGCCAGCTTTGAGGAATGAGTCGCATGACCGCCCCGTGTATGCGGTCAAGGTCCAAGCAAAAATACACCGCGGCGATCACTCCCACGGCAACCGAAAGAAGAAGTGTGGGAAGGAAGCGCGCGAGCGACGAGATCAAAAGCGGCACAGCACTCGCAAGCGTCTCCTCAAGGACGGCAAAAACACGTTCTGCGGCGCTTTCAAGCGGTGCGGGGAGTCTATTAACAGCGTTTTCTATTTCCAAGGTCAAGGCGGTGAGCGCGCCTCCGCCCTCGGTACTGACCAAGTGGGAAAGCTCGCCGAGAAGTCCGCGCACACCAAAGACGGCAAGAGCGCCGAGAGAGCCGACCGCAAGAGCGGCAAGCACAAGACGAAGCGTGCCCTCGTGCACACGGGTATATTTACGCAGGCACCGCGCCGGTCGGCGCACAAGAAGCGCTGCCGCCCAACCGATCAAAAAGGGGAATATCACCCCAAAAACGTATTTAAAAAACACGTATAGCACCAGAAGTGCGCCAAAGCCGACGATCACCCACGAGGCGTATGCCTTCACCTTTTCCTTCATATTCGGAAGCTCTCTTTTCCCTTTTTTACCTATTATAGTGAAAAGCAAGGAAAACTATTCACCGCTCTTTTTCGGTTTTGCACTTTACGTTTTTTGAAAAAGTGCAAAATTTGCACTTTGCTATTGACAAAAAAGTGCAAATGTGTTATACTGCAAGAGAAAAGAGGTGGTAATTTTGTCAGCACTAAAGGACACGCGACTATCAAAAAGAATGACACAAGAGGAAGCGGCATTGGCTTTGGGCATATCCTTGCGCTCCTATAAGAGCTATGAAAACGAAAAAGAAAAGGAAAGAACGGACAAATATAAATACCTTCTTTCCCGACTTGAAAATTACGTCTCTATTGACGAAAAGCACGGCACTTTAACGCTCGATGAAATAAAGCGCGGCGTTCGCCGCATTCTTAGCGAATACGAGGGCGAGGTGTCGTACGCCATCCTTTTCGGCTCGTACGCGAAGGGCAAAGCAAACCGCGAAAGCAACGTTAACCTTCTTATTTCTACTCGCGTGACAGGCTTGCGCCTGTCCGATATGCGCTTGCGCCTTGAGGACGTGCTTCGCAAGCGCGTTTCTATCCTCGAAAGAAAAGCCCTGCTCTCCCCCGACGCCCCGCTCGACGAAATTTTGATGCACGGCATAAGGGTGTACTAAAAAAAGAAAAAAAGGAAGCGCACGTCTTCCTTTTTCTTTTGCATATGCGTTGCCTTTACTCAATGGTAACCGACTTCATTACTTGCGGCACAAGAGGACGGTCGGAGTAGTCGGTCTGGGTCGAAGCGATAGCATCAACCGTTTCCATACCCTCGACGACCTTGCCGAAAGCGGCGTAGGAGCCGTCAAGGTGAGGCGCGTCCTTATGCATAATAAAGAACTGGGAGGAAGCCGAGTCCTTCATCATGCTTCTTGCCATAGAGATGACACCTCGGGTGTGCTTGATGGGATTGGAGATGCCGTTTGCGGCGAACTCGCCCTTGATCTTTTCGTCGGCACCGCCCATACCCGTTCCCGTGGGGTCGCCGCCCTGGATCATAAAGCCCTCAATAACGCGGTGAAAGATCAAACCGTTATAAAAGCCGGCGCGGACGAGCTTTTCAAAGTTGGCAACCGTGATCGGTGCCGACTCGGGATACAGCTCAAGGCGGATCTTCTTTCCGTTTTCCATTTCGATAACAACCATTTTGTTTTCTCCTTGCTTGTGTGTTTAACGCTTTTATTGTAACAAAAATTGCCCTTTTTGTCAAGAGCCCTTGACGGTGAAAAGAATTTTTGGTACAATATATTATATATCGCTAAGAACGAAAGAGGAGGTGTTCCCCCTTGAAAA
Organism: Eubacteriales bacterium; assembly: GCA_045656965.1. Taxonomy (GTDB): domain Bacteria; phylum Bacillota; class Clostridia; order Oscillospirales; family CAG-272; genus UBA1740. The sequence goes on along the minus strand of JAZOSE010000009.1, from coordinate 22,900 downwards.
TATTACATATGGCAGACTGCCATCTTGATTCGGTCATGGAGGCGCATTTGCCCGCCGCTACCGCCAAAAAGCGCCGCGGAGAGCTTCTTTTGACCTTCCGCGGAGTACTTGACACCGCAGAAAGAAACGGTGTTTCGCTCGTTTTGATCGCGGGTGACCTTTTTGACACGCCCACGCCCCAAAGGTCGACCCTCGCCTACGTGCTTTCTGCCATCGAGGCACACGCAGGCATCACCTTCTTAATCATCGAGGGCAATCACGACGAGGGCGCGCTTCGGGGAGAGACGCTTCCCCCAAACGTGGTTTTCGTTCCCGCAAGAGAAAAGGGGGAGCTTCACTACGACGGGCTTTCCGTCTACGCCGTCGGCTACGGTGCGGACAGCACTCTTATTTCCTCCATAGAGATGAAGGAAGCCGAGAAAAACATTCTCGTGGCGCACGGCACCGTCGGCTACGAAAGCGAAGAGCACGAGGAGATCATCAGCCGCGCACTTTTGGAGACCTTACCCATAGACTACCTTGCGCTTGGTCATTACCACACCCACCGTGCCGAAAGAATCGGCAAGCGGATGACCGCTTGCTATTCGGGCGTGCCTGAGGGACGTGGCTTTGACGAGGCAGGCGTTTGCGGCGTTGTGCTTTTTGACACCGACACGGGCGAGGCAAAGCTTCTGCCCACCGCCCTGCGTATGCTTCACCGCTTTTCCGTGGACATCACCGCCTGCGCGACCCAGCACGATATTGAAAACGCGGTATACGCCGCAACAACAGGCATATCCGAAGAGGATATGGTCCACGTGACGCTCTCGGGTCACTACCGCGACACGCTGGAAAAGGATCTTGGCAGAATCAAATCTATGCTCTCCCAGAGCTTTTACTTTGCTAAGGTCAAGGACGAGAGCGTTTTAGCCATTTGCCCGGAGGATTATAAAAACGACATTTCCTTGCGCGGCGAGTTCGTGCGCTCGGTGTTCGCGCTTGACCTTTCCGAGGAGGACCGAAGCCGCGTTTTAAGCTACGGACTTCGCGCTCTCGCCATGGAAGACCCCGAAAACTAACGAAAGGAGTGAACGGCTTGAAGCTTTTAAACTGTCATATTGTAAACTTTGGTTGTCTATCCGACCGTTCCTACACCTTTCGCGACGGACTAAACGTGTTATATGCGGAAAACGGTAGTGGCAAAAGCACGCTGACCGTTTTCTTAAAGGCGATGCTTTACGGCTTGACGACCCCAGGGAAAAACGACGTTGTGGGAAGCGAAAGAAAGCGTTACGCGCCCTGGAACGGCGGAAAGTTCGGCGGCTCGCTCTCCTTTTCCGCTCGCGGAAAGGAATACCGCATAGAGCGCTTTTTCGGAAAAAGAGAGAAGGACGACACCTTCAAGCTCTACGATCTTGCCACGCAAAAGGAGTCGACCGATTTCGACTCTCGCCCGGGAAGCGCGCTTTTCGGCGTGGACGCCGACGGATTTGAAAGAAGCCTCTTTGTTTCCCAGCGCGCGCCCTTCCTTCCCCCCGAAAACAACACCATTCGCGCACGGCTCGGCAGTCTTCTTGAGGCGGCGGACGACCTTGGCGCGTATGAGGATGCCGCGGAGCGCCTAAAAACCGCCTTTCGCTCCTATATAACGACGGGAAATCGCGGTAAGGTCGGAGACCTTGAGCGCGAGATCGAGGAAAAGGAAGCGGCACTCAAAACCGCCGAGGAGGCGAAAAGGACCGCGGAGCTCCTAACTGCCGAGGCTGAGGAGCTTATGGCAAGCAAGGCGGGCGTAGAGGCGCAGATCGAGAAGGCGCGGGCAAATCGCGCACAAGCGGAGGCGCACCGTCTTTTAGAGCAAAAGCACGATTCTTACCGTCGCATCTGCGCGTCGGTAGAGGTCGAAAAAAGCACTCTTTTGCCATTAAGCGAGTTTTTTAAAAACGGCTCTCCCGACGAAAAGGCGATCGCCGATGCAGAAGCAACGCTAAGCGCTTTGGAGGCAAGCGAAGCCAAGCTCTCTCTTTGCCATCTTTCCGAGGAGGATGCGGGCGTGCTTCACGCTCTTCGCGCCGTTTACGGTGCGGGGCTGGAAAAATCGGAGCTGGCGCGCGTGAAGAGTGCCTTTGAGGGATACGTAGAGGCAAAGAAAAGGGCAGAGGACACTCTTCCCTCTCAAAACAGCGAATTTGACGCTCTTTGTTTGCATTTTCACGAAAAAGAGCCCGACGAGGCTGACATTGCCACCCTTTTAAAGGCCACTGAGGACTACGACAACGCCGAGGCAAATTTGCTTATTGAGGAGGACCTTCTTTCAAAGCGGCACAAGCCCTCAGGGAAGGTGCTTATTCCCGCTCTTGCGGGTGCGCTTCTCATCTTGCTTGGCGCGCTTGGTATGATCCTTTCCTATTTTGTGCCGGGCGGTATGGCTTGCGGCTTGGGCTCCGTCTTGCTTCTTTTCCCCCTTCTTTTCCGCACACCAAGCACAAAGAACACCGCAAGAGCAGAGCTTCAGCGCGCACACGCCGTGCTTTTTACCTTGCTTCTTCCCTATCACTACACCGAAAAAAATCCCTCGCTCTCCGCGAAGCTTCTTTTTAAGGACATCGCGCGCTTCCGCGCGCTTCGCGCCGAAAGCGAAAAGCGTGCGCGCGACCACGAGGACGCGATCAAAAAAATGCACGAGCTTGAGGGCGTGTTGCTTGCCGCCTTTGCGCACTATGGCAAGGCGGAGATGCCCTTTGAGAGTGCTATGCGCGCCCTTTCTGCCGATGCGGAGACCTACGACCGCTTATCTAAGGAGGAGGAGGCGCAAAAGAAGCAAGAGCTTGCCTTGTCAGAAGAGATCCGCTCCGCAAAGGAAACGCTCAGCGCCTTCCTTGCCCCCTATCCACTACCGACGCTCTCCTTGCGCGAGGCGCTTTCCACCTTGCGAGAAAAACTCCTTCTATTTACCACGGCATCAAAACGCCTTGCTGACGCTGAAAGCCAGCTTGCCGATTTCTTAAAGGAAAGCTCCTTTGATCCTTCCACGCCTCTTCCCGAGTTTATCGGAGACAGCAAGGCGTTTGAGAGCGAGGAGAAGCTTTTATCGGAGCATCTTTTGGACACGCAAAAGAAGATCAGCGCAAAGCTGACCGAGGCGGACTATCAAAGAGAGGCCGCCGAGGGTATTCCCGCGCTTCTTGCTGAGATCGAGGCGTTAAAGGCGCAAAGGGCAGAGGCAAAGCACACGCATGACCTTTTAAAGCTTACCTTTGACACATTAACTAAGGCAAAGGAAGCCCTCTCCGCCCGCTACCTTTCGGGCATCGAGGGAAGCTTCAAGGACTATCTTGCGCTTCTTGAAAGCAAGAACAGCGAGTATCACTTCAACACCGAGCTTTCGGTTTCGGTGGAGCGTTACGGAGAAAGAAAGCCCGCCGAGGCTCTCTCGCGCGGCGAGCAGGACCTCATTGCCTTTTGCGCGAGACTCTCCTTGATCGATTCCATCTTCACCGAGGAAACGCCCTTCCTTCTTCTTGATGACCCCTTTGTCAATCTTGACGACGACAACCACGCTCGCGCCTTCGCGCTTTTAAAGAAGCTTGCCGAGCGATTCCAGATCTTCTACACCGTCTGCTCAAGGGCGCGCATCACCGAATAAAAGAAAAAGCCTTATTCGCACGAATAAGGCTTTTTTTGATGAAGCTTTACCTTAGATCCTCTTCCGAAACCAGCGTGACGCCCTTTTCGCGAAGAATGCTCTCAGCACGTTTTTCGTCGTTCGTCTGAATGACGAGGAGCGCCTTGCCCTCGCTTCTGCCGAGGAAGGCGTAGGTGTATTCAATGCCGATGTCCGCGTCGGTGATCGCACGGGTCACGGCGGCAAGTCCGCCTGCGCAGTCGTCAATAGAAACGGCGATCACCTCGGTGACCTTGGAGATCACACCCTTTTCCTTTAGAAGCGCGCTTGCCCTTTCGTGCTCGTCAACGATGAGGCGAAGAATACCGAACTCTGCGGTATCCGCAAGAGAAAGCGCACGGATATTGATGTGGTTTTCTCCAAGCACGTCGATGATCTGCTGAAGACGTCCTTGAGAGTTTTCTACAAAAACGGAAAGCTGCTTGATAAACATAGGTCTCGCCCTCTCTTTCTTATTTCAGCTTGCGCTTGTCGATCACGCGCTTTGCCTTGCCCTCGCTGCGCTCAATGCTCTTGGGGTTGACGAGCTTGACCTTGGGGGCAATGCCGAGCGTGGATTTTAACTGCTCAGTAATACTGCGCTCGAAGCGCTCGATCGCCTTCACGCCGTCGGAGAAGAGCGACTCACTCATTTCCACGTTAACGAGGAAGGTATCGGTGTTGTTTTCGCGGTCAACGACGATCTGATAGTTAGGGGTAACGCCCTCTCCCGCCTTGAGAAGAACCTCTTCGATCTGCGAGGGGAATACGTTCACGCCGCGAATGATGAGCATATCATCGGTTCTGCCCTGCGGCTTGTTCATGCGGACGTGGGTTCTTCCGCACTTACACTTCTCATAGTTGAGCGAGCAAATGTCGCGCGTGCGGTAACGAATGAGGGGGAAGCCCTCCTTGGTGATGGTGGTGAACACAAGCTCACCCTCAGCGCCCTCGGGAAGCACCTCGCAGGTGTCGGGGTCGATAATTTCGGGAATAAAATTGTCCTCGCAAACGTGCATACCCGCCTGACACTCGCACTCGTAGGAAACGCCGGGGCCCATAATTTCGGAAAGTCCGTAGATGTCGTAAGCTCTAAGACCGAGCTTTTCCTCGATCTGCTTGCGCATCTCCTCCGTCCAAGGCTCCGCGCCGAAGATACCGACCTTCAGCTTTAACCGGTCCTTAACGCCCATCTCAGCAATCACCTCACCAAGATACATCGCGTAGGAGGGCGTGCAGCAAAGCACCGTCGCGCCAAAGTCGATCATCGTTTGGATCTGGCGCTGGGTGTTACCCGATGAGATCGGGATTGCCGTCGCACCGATGCGAATGGCACCGTCGTGAGCGCCGAAGCCGCCCGTGAACAGACCAAGACCGTACGAGACCTGAACGAACGCATTTTCATCGTTGCCCGTCGCGACAAGCATACGCGCGAAGCAATCCGCCCACATAGAAAGGTCGTTGTCGGTGTAGCCAACGACGATTTGCTTGCCCGTCGTGCCCGACGAGGCATGCACGCGGCGGATATCCTTCATAGGAACGGCAAAAAGACCGTAGGGATAGTAGTCGCGAAGGTCCTGCTTATAGGAAAAGGGGAGCTTGGAAAGGTCCTCAACGCTGTGAACGTCGTCAGGCGTGAGCCCTGCCTCGTTCATACGCTTACGGAAAAGCTCTACGTTTTCATACATCCTTCTCACCTGCCAAGCGAGGCGCTCACCTTGAAGCTTGCGAAGCTCCTCACGGGGCATGGTTTCTATTTCCTTTTGCCAGAAAGCCATGTTCTTTCCTTCTTTCTTTTCTAAAATGTACCTTTAAAGATGGTAGCCTAAATCAAACGCCTTTAGGTTGACCTCAAGGAATTTTGCGGGAACGGTGGAGCGAATGGTCTCTACCCATTTTTCATAAGCAATATCGCTTGCCTTCGCCATAACGCCGATAAGCACGACGTTGACAGCCTTGGCGTTGCCCGCCTCCTTGGCAAGCGAGAGCGCGTCGAGCGCCGTTACGTCCGCCACAGCGGAAAGCTTCTCCACAATGTTCTCGGGGTAGCTTGCCGCACCCGTGATAACGGGCATCGGATCGATTCTCTGGTCGTTAACGATCAGCTTGCCGCCCTTTTTAAGATAAGGAAGCGCGCGATAGGCTTCGAGAAGCTCAAACGCCAAAATCACGTCAGCCTCGCCCTCGCCGATGATGGGAGAGTATACCTTTTCGCCGTATTTTACGTAGGTTACAACGCTTCCGCCGCGCTGACTCATGCCATGCACCTCGGAGACCTTTACGTCGTAGCCCTCGCCGATGACTGTGTTTCCAAGCACGCGGCTGGCAAGGAGCGTTCCCTGACCGCCAACGCCGACGATCATAATCTTCTTCGTCATATCAGTTTTCCTCCTTTTCGATCGCGCCAAAGGGACATACGCCAACGCAAAGTCCGCAACCGTTGCACTGGGTCGCGTCGATAACCACGCTTCCCTCCTTGACGGTGATGGCAGGGCAACCGAGCTTCATGCAAAGCTTGCACTTCTTGCACTTTTCGGTGATCTTGCAATGACCCGTATACTTGACAGTTTTAAGAAGTGCGCAAGGACGCTGTGCGATAATAACCGAGGGCTCCTCTCTTTCAAGCTCTGCCTTAACGACCTTTTCAAACTCCTTGGTGTCGAAGGGATCGGCAACCACAACGTGCTCAACGCCGACCGAGCGGCAAAGCGACACGAGATTGACCTGCCTCGTCTCTTCTCCGCGGATGGTGTAGCCCGTGGTGGGGTTATCCTGATGACCCGTCATACCCGTAATGGAGTTGTCAAGAATAATAACGGTATTCGCACCCTTGTTGTAAACGATATCCACAAGACCCGTGATACCCGAGTGCATAAAGGTAGAGTCGCCGATAACGGAAACAAGCTTTTTGTTAAACTCCGCGCCTCTCGCCTTCGCCATGCCGTGTGCGGCGCTGACCGACGCACCCATACAAACGGTGGTATCCACCGAGGCAAGCGGCATTACCGCGCCAAGCGTGTAGCAGCCGATGTCACCCGAAACCGTCACGCCGAGCTTTTTGAGCACGTAGAAGGTGCCGCGGTGCGGACAGCCCGCACACATAACGGGAGGACGAACGGGGATCGCCTCTTCGAGCGCAACCTTTTCGGGCGCGTCCTCACCAAGCACTGCCTTGGCGATCAAAGCAGGGGTGTATTCCCCAAGAAGTGTAAAGAGTTCTTTACCTTTTACCTTTATTCCGAGAGCGCGACAATGCTCCTCGATAAAGGGGTCCAGCTCCTCAACGACGTATAGAGCGTCGTGCGAAGCGGCAAAATCGAGAAGAAGCTTCTCGGGCATAGGGTAGACCATACCAAGCTTTAAGTAATCGACCTTATCACCGAGCGCTTCCTTAGCGTACATATAAGAGATACCCGAGGTGATCACGCCAACACGCGCGCCGTTGTTTTCGGTGACGTTGAGTGCGGTGGTCTCCGCAAAAGCGGTAAGAGCGGAAATACGGTCCTCGACGACCACGTGGCGCTTGATGGCGTTGGCAGGCATCATTACGTATTTGCCGATATTTTTTTCATAGGGAAGAAGCTCCTTTTCCTCTCGCTCGCCAAGCGTAACAAGGCTCTGGGAGTGCGACACGCGGGTGGAAAGGCGGATAAAGACGGGCGTATCAAACTCCTCCGAAAGAGCGAATGCCGCACGTGTAAACTCCTTGCATTCCGAGGAACCGGAGGGCTCAAGCATCATAATTTTAGACGCCTTGGCGTAGTGGCGCGAGTCCTGCTCATTCTGCGAGGAATGCATACCGGGGTCGTCAGCAACGCAAAGAACAAGTCCGCCGCCCACGCCCGTGTAGCTGGCGGTAAAGACGGGGTCTGCCATGACGTTCAGACCGACGTGCTTCATACAGCTCATAGCACGCGCACCGCCGATAGAGGCGCCGATAGCAACCTCTGCGGCAACCTTCTCATTGGGCGCCCACTCAGCGTAGATCTCTTCAAATTTTACGATCTCCTCGGTGATTTCGGTGCTGGGCGTGCCGGGGTACGAGGAGACGACCCTAACGCCCGCTTCATACGCGCCGCGCGCAACGGCGGCGTTTCCAAGCAGTAATTTTCTCATTTTGCTAACCTCTGGTATGTATTTATCCAATTTCGTTTTGCTGTGCTACCACGCTCTCGCCGCAATAGATCTTACGGAGCTTGGGCTTTTCGATCTTGCCCGTGGGGTTTCTCGGCACGTCGGCAAAGATGATCTTGCGGGGGCGCTTATAGCGGGGAAGCTCCAAGCAGAAGCTGTTAAGCTCCTCCTCGGTGAGTGTCTCTCCCTCCTTGATCTGCACGATGGCGGTGGCGATCTCACCGAGGCGCGCGTCGGGAAGACCGATCACGGCAACGTCGCTGATCTTGTCGTTCTTGCGAAGGAAGTTTTCGATCTGCACGGGGTAAAGGTTTTCGCCGCCGCTGATGATAACGTCCTTCTTTCTGTCAACGAGGAAGATAAAGCCGTCCTCATCCTCAAACGCCATATCTCCCGTATGGAGCCACTCGCCGTGGAGCACCTCCTTCGTTGCCTTTTCGTCCTTATAGTATGCGGTCATCACGCCGGGGCCCTTGACGGCAAGCTCGCCGACTTCGCCCTTCGGAACACTTTTTCCGTTTTCGTCCACAATATCGGTCGACCAGCCGAAGCCTGCCTTACCGATGGCGCCGACCTTATGCTCGTTCTCCACGCCCAGATGCACGCAACCGGGACCGATGGACTCGGAAAGACCGTAGTTTGTGTCGTAGGCGTGGTGGGGGAATACGCTCTTCCAGCGCTTGATCAAGCTGGGGGGAACGGGCTGTGCGGCGATGTGCATCAGCCGCCACGAGGAAAGATCGTACTCGTCAAGCTTGATCTCGCCGCGGTCGATTGCGTCGAGAATATCCTGTGCCCACGGCACAAGCAGCCAAACGATGGAGCATTTTTCATCGGAGACCGCCTTTAAGATCCATTCGGGCTTAATACCCTTCAAAAGAACCGCCTTGCCACCGACAAGGAAGCTTCCGAACCAGTGCATCTTCGCGCCCGTGTGATAAAGGGGCGGTATGCAAAGGAACACGTCGTCCTTGGTCTGTCCGTGGTGGTTTTGCTCGGTCAAAGCGGCGTGCATAAGGCTTCTGTGCTTATGAATGATCGCCTTCGGAAATCCCGTGGTGCCCGAGGAAAAATAGATCGCCGCATCGTCCTCATCGGTCAGCTTGATCTGGGGGCTCTTGGAGGAGCAGTAGGAAACGAGGCTGTCATAGCTCTCGGCAAAGGTGGGACAATCCTCACCCACGTAGAGCCAAGTCTTTACGCGAGGCACGCGCGCGCAGATCTCCTCCACGCGACCCGTAAACTCAGGGCCGAACACAAGCATGTCGGCATCGGCAAGCTCAAGGCAATATTTGATCTCGTCCGCGGCGTAGCGGTAGTTCAGCGGCACGGCAAGCGCGCCCGTTTTGAGCACGCCGAAGTAAACGGGAAGCCACTCGATACCGTTCATAAGAAGGATAGCGACCTTATCGCCCTTCTTGATGCCGCGCGTAAGCAATAAATTAGCAAAGCGATTGGCACGCTTGTTGAACTCGCTCCATGTGATCTCGTTTCGGTAAGCCTCGTTGGGGTTGGCTTCGATAAGAGAATATTCTCTCCACGTCATACGCGCTTGGTTTTCCAAACGCGGATTGATCTCTACCAGACTAACGTCGGTGGGGTAGAAATCGGCATTCTTTTGCAAAATTTCGGTGATTGGCATTGCAGTTCCTTTCTTTTTTGCCGGCGGAGAAAGCAAAAGCCCCCGCCCTGCTAAAATACAGAGGACGAGAGCATCTCGTGGTACCACCTCATTTTACCCTCACATGAGGGCCTTTGAAGCTCTGTGACGGGAGCGCCCGTTGTAGCCTACTTGAAAACCGTTCGGTACACTGCTTGCCGAGGGTATTCGCCGCCCCTCTTGCACTGTCTTACACCGACCGACAGCTCTCTGTGCCAAGAAAAAACGGTTACTCTTCTCTGCTCAAACGCATTTAGTATCCTTATATTATCATAATCCCCCCGTAAAATCAAGATGTTTTTTCATTTTTTTGCGTCCAAAAAATGTTTTTTTGCCAAAAATCGCCCTTTTGCGCGTCTATTTGCAAGATTGTGATTGCTTTTGGATAAAAGCTGTGCTATAGTAGAGGTAGTACATTTTACGGGGGTTCTTATGCAAAAGGATTATAACGTCTTTATATGCTACCGAGGCGATGGCAGTGTGCTTGCCTCAAGCATTTATTCGGAGCTTTGCACCTATTCTAAAAATAAGCTTCGCCTTTTTTACGCGCCCAAGTGCTTAAAGTACGGCGAAAACTTTATGTCCTCTTGCAAGGAGATCGCGGGCAGAGTGTCGCTGATGATGCTGATACTGACCAAGGATTTCTTCCGCAACTGCAAGAACGATGACGACGTGGTCCTTCAGGAGTTAAAGAGTGCGTTAGCAAACCCTTTAACCACGTTTTTGCCGATCATCACGCCCGAGTTCAGCTTTGAGAGCGAGCCGCTCTCCGATTTTTTCAACGAGCAGGAGATCGACCGCATCAAGCATATCAGCGCCATTAAATATACCGACGTATACTCCTTCAACTCCTTGGATCTTCTTCTGCCCATCTTGAAGGACAAGGTCGGCATCACCGACTACGACGAGATCATCCAAAGCGAGCTTCTTTCAAGACAAGCGCGAATGAAGAGCCGCGTTCACATCAAGGTGGATGGAAAGAAGGGCTTTTTCAGTCAGGATAACAAGATCGAGGCGGCACGCCTTGAGACCCAGCAAAAGCTGCTTTACGACTTCGATATGCCCGTTTACGAGAAATATCTTGAGGGCAAAAGCGAGATGTGCGTGCTTGACGTCGGCTGTGGAAACGGTCGAGCGCTGATGACGCGCCTCGGTAAGCGCCCCGAGGTCAAGAAGATCATCGGCATTGAATACGACCAAACCTTTGTGGACAAGGCAACGGAAGACTATCGGGACAGCTGTGCCACCTTCTATCAGGCGGACGCGGAGGCACCCGAATTTGCCGAGCGACTTCGTGAAATTATGGACGAAAACGGCATCGAGGCGTTTGACTGGATCAACATTCTCGCAGTTATGTCGCATTTAAAATCTCCCTACCAGCTTTTAAAAACGCTTCGCAAGTTCTGCCGCAGAGGCACGGTGGTGTTCATCCGCAATATTGACGACGGGCTCAACCTCGCACACCCCGACGAAAATATGATGTTTGAGCGTGCCTTTAACATGATCGCTAAATGCTCGACGACGGGCTACCGCCACTCCGGACGCGAGCTTTTCACCCTGCTTCACCGCTCCGGCTACCGCAACATTTCAGCGGAAAAAATGGGGCTGAACTCCTCCGAGATGGATTACAGCGAGAAGGAAGCCTTCTTTGATACCATTTTCCACTTCCTTAAAAACAGCGTAAACGTCACCGCGGCAAACGAGCCGTACAACCAAGAGATCCAAACCGAAAGGGAGTGGCTCACCGAGCATTTCTCGGAGCTGGAGGAAAACTTCCTTTCGGCAGACTTTTTCGTCAACTTCGGCTTCGTTATCGTCGTTGCCACGGTATAAAAGGAGAGACTTATGAAAATCAACGCAGAAAATTTATCCTTTCGCCTTTTGAGCGGGGACGCGATCCCCGCTCTTCTTGAAATTCAAGAGGAGGCATTTGAGGCGGCAAAGGGCGACACCGACTTTTTAAGGCGCAACACGAGCGAAACGCTCGCCCCCTGCTTTCTCGGCAACAGCCGCGTTTTGGGCGCGTTTATGGGCGAAGAGTGCGCCGCCTTCGGTATTTTGCACGCCGCAGGCGACGGCAAGGAAAACCTTGCGCACGACGTGGATCTGATCGACGATATTCAGAGCTCGGCAAACGTTAAGCTCATTATCGTTCGCCCTGCGTACCGCGGAAACGGCATTCAAAGAATGCTCATTGAGCATTTGGAGAAATACGCGAAGGAAATGGGCTATGCTTGGCTTTGTGCCACGGTGGCTCCCTCTAACCGCTTTAGCCTTGACAACTTCTTAAAAACGGGATTTACAGAGCATAAGATCCTAAAAAAATACGGCGGTCTTACCCGCGCGCTTCTCGTAAAGAAAATTTGATATGAAAAAGCCTTGACGACACGTCAAGGCTTTTATTTTTACTTTTTATCTCCGAAAAACTTTTGCTTATACTTCTTTAAAAAGCCGCGCAGCTGCTTTTTATGATGGCAAAGCTTCTCCGCACAGCTTTTACAGTCGAGGCAAGCGTTCGTTTCCGTAGAAAAGCGCTCGGGGTGCAATTTATATCCGATCTCCCAACGCAAAAGCAGAAGCAGCGCACAGCCGAGAAGGCTGTACGTATATAAGTCGGGAACGAAAACGAGCGGGGTAAACATCATCGCGAAATCCCAGTTGTAGATGCGGCAGGTGGTACAGCAACGGTTTTTCATAAACCACGTCTGGAAGGGACAGAAGAAGAGAATGCAAATAATATCGCACACCGAGAAAAAGAGGCAGACGAGGATCACGATGCCCTTATCGATCACACCCGTAAAATAAAGAGCGCCGACAACACCGTTGAGCGCAAGCCAGACGAAAGCGACGAGAAAGGTCTGCCACGGCGACTGATTGATGGGCTTTTCCCTCTCTGTCGGCTCAAAATTCCTTTCAAACTGCTTTTGACAGCCCATGCTCTCCAAGCGAGAGGGAAAAAAGCGTAAAACCATCTCGGCAACGAAGAATATCCATACCGCGCCGAAAAGAAGCTTAGCGTCGGCTAAGAGCGAGAGCTTGTTAAAAATATACGCCAAAAGCACCGTCACGAAAAGGACGGAGCGAAATGCAAGCTTCACGTAATGAAGCGCGCATATTTTGGATATTTTCTCTCTTTGTTTGCTCATAAGTCGCGTTTTTTCCTCTTTAAAATACAGTTAGAAACATTATACAGGCTTTTACCTCTTTTGTCAAGTCCCCGCTTTTTAACTGTTTACAAATTCTTTGCAATCTTTTTCTCACAAGCGATTGACAAGCGCCTTTTTTTGAGTTACCATTATTTAGAAGTGATTATTAGGAACGGTATAAAATGAATAAGATCAAAACCTTCTTCGCCAAGTCAAAGACCTTCTTTTCAAAAAACAAGTCCTCTCTTTTACACGGGCTTTATATTTTCTTGGGTGTTGTCGGCGTCTCGCTGCTCTCGCTCCTTCTGCTCGCGCTTTTCGGCGTTGTGCGCATTGAGGACGGCATCACCTTCAACGCCGAGCTGTTCGTCGTATTCAAGTCGTCGTGGTATGGCTGGATCGCCTTTATTCTCGTGCAAACGGTGCTAAGCATGCTCCTTTGCGTGATTCCCGGAGCGGCGATGGCGGTCACACTGCTCAGCATGGCAATATTCAGTCCGTTTGAGGCGTTCGTCATCAGCTTTATCAGTGCTCAGCTTGCCAGCTATTCGCTTTACGCCATCGGGCGCTTCGGAGGCTATCGCCTGTGCGTGCGCTTTATGGGCGGCAAGGATTGCGAAAAGGCGCTTAAAATGCTTCGCAACCGCGGCACCGTTTACTTTCCTATCTTTATGGCGCTGCCGACCTTTCCTGACGAAGCACTCACGATGATCGCGGGCACCATCAAAATGTCGCTCGCGTGGTTTGTCCCCTCTATCATCATCGCACGCGGCATCGGCATTGCCGCTATCACCTTCGGGCTTAGCAATATTTCCTTTTCTCTTTTCGGTACGCTCCACTGGATCATCTTCGTTGTCGCGTGCTTGCTTATCACCTTTGCCGTTCTCCTCCTTGCGCACCGCATCAACGTTTCTATGGAAAAGCGCCGCCTCAGCGCCGAAGCCAAGAACGGGGAAAACCAATGATCATCAAAAAAGAGCCGATAAAATCGGCTCTTTTCGTTTTTATTCTTGCCTTACGGAACCTTAGAGAACTCTTCAAGTGCCTTATCCAGTGCCGCGCGATACGCGGAACGGTTGGCATCGAAAATGGAGCTGACGGTGTTGGTGGCAATACCGGCGCCAAGACCCGTAACTTCCTCGGGCGCATACTCAAGAATAATATTCTGGAACTGCATACCGAAGGGCTTATCAATAGAATCATATACAAGATCGATCATCTTGCGGATCGAGGGGTCCTCGTTATACTTAAACTTCAGTGAGAACTCGTAGTACTCCTCAAGCACCTCGCGGCTTGCCTCGTTTGCGTACTGCATAAAGGCAGACGCGCAAGGGAAGTTCTGAACAGTAACGAGAATAGCGGTGACCTCCGCCTGATCGTGTACCATCGTATGATAATCCTCTTGGCGCTCTTGACTGTACTTCGGCAGGGGAACAAGACCCTTGTCAAAGGAAACGTCTCTCATCTCATCACTCTCAAGTTCTCCCATAACCGAGTGCGCAAAGAGGAAGTTTCCGCCCATAAAGTGGTCGGTGGAGGAAAGAACGTCGTATTCGTAATAAATACCGTCGCCCGTCTTGTTGGCATCCTGAATCTGACGCGCCTTGCCCGCCATAATGTTAAAGTCGTTGATGTCGTCGATAACGGTTGCCTTGCCGTCTTCGTCCAGTTGGAAGGTGGTAAGACAGGTGGAGGAGGAGAAAATTCCCATAGAAACGTGGTTGATCGCAAGACCGACGCGTCCGTCTTCGACATCCGTTCTGTCCTTGCTCGTACCGTTATCCTGCCAGATCTTTCTGCAAAGGTCTGCCATCATATCGTAATCCCAAACGCCGGCGAGAACGTAGCGGTAAAAGTCGGCAATGTCACTCACGCCAAGACCGAGCGAGGTGGCGTTCTGGTTGAACATCGTTTTGTTCACGTAAAGAACCCACGCCATGCGGATCACGTCGAGGTGGTAATCACCCACAAGAAGATAAACCTTGCTTGAGTCCAGCGTTGCGCCCGACATAAAGTCGTAGTTCCAGCCCTCGTAGTCAAAGTCGAAATAGGAGTCAAGCTCCTCACCCTTTGCGCCTACCGGATCGACAACGTTCATTAAGTAGCCCGCGATCAATGCGCGGTTAAGACCGTAGGTATCGTTGTTATAAAGGTCAGGCGCGTCCGAGGAGGAGCCCTCTACCTTCATTTTAAGGTCATCAAAAACACCGTCGTACCACTCGTCGATATGGTCGTACTCAATTTTAATGTGCAAGTCGCCCTCTACCTTAGTATTGCGTGCCTTGACCTTCTTTAACACCTCGTCGGTGGTGGTGGAATCAGGACCCTCGATATACACGTTGGAAGGACCGTAGGTAACCTCAGAGTTCTGGTTGACCGAAATAGCGTACTTTAAGGTCGTCCCCTTAAAGTCTACCTCTTCCCAGTTGACCGTGCCGTCGTCGTTCAGACCGCCGCCGTCAACCACGTCGCCACCGTCGCCTCCGCAGGACCAAAGAGGGCACACGAAAAGCACGCAGGCAAGAAGAAGTGCAAGAAGTTTCTTTTTGTTCATAGCTTTCTCCCTTTCAAAAAATTTCACCTCTATTATGAGGTATTTTCCCAAAAATCGCAATAGACGAAATTGCTATATTTGCTCTTTTACAGCAACACGAGCATACCGCGCTTTCCTATTATATCATAAATCGACAAAATGTCAACCGAAAACGCCCCTGCGGCTCGTTTTAGATAAATTTTTACCAATGCAACAAATTTTTACATATCGTCAAGAAGCTCCCGTGCCGCCCGAGCGATAGCGTCGGCACCGATACAAAGCTCATCGTAGGGGCTTCCCTTGCCCTTTAAGACGGCAAAGCCGTCGCGTATAGCAAGAAGGCGAGCGCGAGTGCTCGGAGAAATCTCGGACAAGGACGCCAAAATGTGCATACCCGCGCCACCGCCGTACACACCCTCCTCGACAAAGATGAGCGGAGATCCGTCAAGCACCGAAAAAAGCTCCTTCGCCACGTCCTGAAAGGGCGCAAGGCATTCAAGAAGCACCAAGCGGACAGACACGCCGCTTTCTCGAAGTGTTTTCGCGGCAAGGAGCGCCTCGCTCGCGATCTTTCCATAAGAGGCGATGGTAACGCTCGGCGCGCTATCTCCGCTAATTTTCAAACCAAAGGTTTCAAAATCATCATTTTTGTAAAATTCTCTTTTCAATTCCGCATCCTCAGAAGCGTTGGGATAGCGAATAAGAAGCGGTCCTCCCTCAAAGGAAAGCGAGCGACGAAGCATCGCGCGAAGCGAGCCGAAGGTAGCGGGTGCCCAGACGGTCACTCCGGGGATCGTGGCGGCATACGCCACGTCGAAGATACCGTGATGGGTCGCGCCGTCAGCGACGGCAAGAGACGCGCGGTCTACGAGAACGCGCACGGGGAGAGACTGAAGCGCCGCATCGTGCAAAAGGTTATCGTACGCGCGCTGAAGAAACGTGGAATACACGGCAAAATACGGCTTCATTCCGTTTGCCGCAAGTGCCGAGGAAAAGGTCAAGGCGTGCGCCTCGGCGATGCCTACGTCGAAGAATCGATTAGGAAAGGTATCCTTGAACGCCGAAAGCCCCGTTCCCTCGCCCATCGCGGCGGTCACAGCGCAAACGCGGGCATCCTCTGCCGCAAGAGCGCAAAGCTCCGCCGAGGCAACGCCGTGAAAGGTCATTTCCTCTCCGCCTCCGCCAAGCGCCGCGACTCCGTGGTAAGCGGTGGGGTCCTTTTCCGCGTATGCGTCACCCTTACCCTTTTTGGTGCGAACGTGTACGAGCACGGCACCCTCTCTTCTCTTTGCTTCCGCAAGGGCGCGCTCAAGCGCCGAAAGATCGTGCCCGTTAATGGGTCCAAGGTATAAAATACCGAGATCCTCGAAATAATTGTGGGTGTAAAGAAGGCGCTTAAAGCAGCCCTTCACACGAGAGATGAGTTGGCTCATCGGCTTGCCGATGAGCGGAATAGCCAAAAGCACTTTTTTGGTGCGCCTTTTCGTATTCCTATAGTGGCGCGCCACGCGAATGCGTGAAAGGTAGCGTGGGAAGCGCCCGATATTGCGAGAGATCGACATGCCGTTGTCGTTAAGCACGAACACGGTGCGAAGATTCTTTTTCGAGTTGTTGAGCGCCTCGTGGATCATGCCGCCCGTCATCGCGCCGTCACCCACGACGGCAACGGTATACGCATCGCTTCCCGATATGGCATCCGCCTCGGCAAAGCCGAGCGCCGCCGAAAGCGAGGTGGAGCTATGCCCCGTGCCGAAGGGATCGTGCTCGCTTTCTGCTCTTACGGGAAAGCCCGAAAGTCCGCCGGGCTTTCTGAGGGTATCAAAGGCATCCTTGCGCCCTGTGAGTATCTTATGCACGTACGCTTGGTGCCCCACGTCGAATATAAAATGATCCTTGGGCGAGTTAAAAACGCGATGAAGCGCTATCGTTAATTCCACAGCACCGAGGTTGGAGGCAAGATGTCCGCCGTTTGCCTTGACCTTTTCAATGAGAAAACGGCGAATTTCCTCGGCAAGCGCCGAAAGCTCCTTTTTCGAGAGCGTCTTTACGTCACTCGGCTCTTTGATTTTTGATAAAAGCGGATACTCTTCCATCCCCGTTCTCTCCTTTCTCTCAAATTCGCTAACCACCAGCCACTTTTAAAAAGGCACGCCGCGCCGACGTGCCGAGGGGTTATTTTCTTTTGGGCAGGACCGCGTGGACCACGCCGACCAAAATGGCGATAGCCACGATGGCACCCGCGCCGACGGCAAGCGCTACGTCGCTCTTTTCAAGCGCGTAAAAAAACGCACAGAAGGCAAGCGCGTTAAGAAGCGTGTAAAGAAAATAGAAAAAATTTCTTATAGGGTGACGGCGATGCGTCTGCACAAAGTCTTGCTCACGTCTCATTTTACACACCTCCAAAAATCAATGCGCCGAGAAGCATAAGCTGACAAGCGAGGCAAAGCGGCACGCCAAGAACGAAATGCGCCTTTCTCACGAAGCTTATCTTGTGGCGGAAAAGAAGCATACCGAGAAGCGCGCCAAGCCCTCCACCGAGCGCGGCGAAGGTAAGGAGGGTCAGCTCGGGAATGCGAGCGGCACCCTTTTTTGCTCTTCCTTTATCCAAACCGTACAGAAAAAACGCCATAAGTGACATCGCGCCGACGGCGATCAAGTATATTTTCAGCATAATCTTCTCCTTTTAAGGACTGCGGCCTGCCTTTTTACTCCGCCCCGATCCGTGGATCAAGGAAACATATGCAGGTTCAATTAGAAGTATATCACACAAAAAAAGTTTTGTCAAGTGAAGAGCTGCCCACAAAAAGCAAACTTTCATTTGCATTTTTGCCGTTTCTAAATCTTTTTTTGAAAAAGTTGTTGACACCTCAACAAAAATGTGTTATACTTTCCTCGTTGTGTGCGCCGAGGACTTCGGGCGCGCGGAAAGGAGAGCATATATCTCGCTGCGCGAGACATATCTTTTAAAGTATGTATTTCGAACGATTTATTCTTTTTTCGGGGTACATTGAGGAGATCTATAAGAGCATTCAAAAGATCAAAGCGGAGAGGATGGGCTCCTTTGGGCTTCGCAGCACCGACGCGACCTGCATCGTAGTGCTGAGCATGCACAAGGACGGGCTGACAGCCACCGAGCTTGCCACCTTTTGCAAGGTGGATAAGGCGGTCATTTCCCGCGCGGTCAAAACGCTCTTAAAGGCGGAGGCGATAAAATACGCCGACACCGAAAAAAGAAATTACCGCTCCCGCTTGCTTTTAACGGAGAGCGGAAAAGAGATTGCCGAAAATATGTCGAAAATGGCAAAGGAAGCCGTTTTGGCGGTCAGCGGCAGTCTTCCCGACGAGGAACTTAAGGAATTCTATAAAACGTTTGGCACGATGAGCCACAATTTAAAGGAATATGCGAAAGGAATAGAATCATGAAGCAGCGCATTCACGTTCAAAATCACAAAAAGACTCCCCGTATCTACGAGCCCGTAGAGAACGTTCTGGAGCTGATCGATCATATGAAGGGCTTTGGTGACAGAACCGTTTTCCTTTGGAATGGAAGAACCAAGAAAGACCCCGACGGCACGATGACGTACGCCGAGTTCACCGAGGAGATCGCACAGGTCGCCGCCGCCATCGACAAAAAGGGACTTCGCGGTGAGCGCATTTGCGTGATCGGTGCAAACTCGCATATGTGGATCGGCGCGTATCTCGGTATTCTTGCCTCCGACTCGGTTGCCGTTCCTCTTGATAAGGAGCTTGCCGAGGAGGCGATCACAGGCTTTATGGAGACGGTAGACGCCACCACCATTTTCTATGACATCGGTCTTTCCAAAATGATGGATTCCATCGCCGAAAAGAATAAGGCGCTGAAGAACCTCATTTGCATGGGTGCTACCGAGGACGGTGACGGAGAGCGCACCTATTCCTTCGACCAATGGAAGGCGATCGGCAAGGAGGCTCTTGCCGAGGGCTACACCTATCCTCCCGTGACCGACACGCGCAAAATGTGCGAGATGCTTTTCACCTCGGGCACGACGGGCACGAGCAAATGCGTTATGCTTTGCCAAGAAAACATCTTCTCCGTTGTGACCTCCGCCGACGAAACGGTAGACTTCTCTCCCGAGGACAGAGTTCTTTCCGTTCTTCCCCTTCACCACACCTATGAGCTTGCTTGTACGCTTGCTCTTCTCAACTACGGCGCGAGCTGTGCCATCAACGACTCCATCACCAAGGTCGTTGCCAACCTGAAAAAGTACCGTCCCACCACACTCGTTGTCGTTCCGCTTTACGTCAGCACCTTCTACAAGCGCATCTGGAACGAGGCGAAGAACAAGAAAAAGGACAAAGTCCTTCGCTACGGCATCAAGGCATCCAACGCTCTTCTTGCCTTCGGTATCGACGTGCGCAAAAAGCTCTTTGACTCAGTTACCTCTGCCTTTGGCGGCAACCTCAAAAAGATGGTCTGCGGCGGCGCGGCGCTCAACCCCGCGCTCGTTCACACCTTTGAGAGCTTCGGCATCTCCATTTACGAGGGCTTCGGCATCACCGAGTGTGCGCCCTTAACCAACGTAACGCCTTACTACAACCGCAAGCCCGGAAG
Source organism: Eubacteriales bacterium (assembly GCA_045656965.1). Taxonomy (GTDB): domain Bacteria; phylum Bacillota; class Clostridia; order Oscillospirales; family CAG-272; genus UBA1740. The sequence goes on along the minus strand of JAZOSE010000009.1, from coordinate 3,193 downwards.
CGTCGGTCCCGCCGTTCCCTGCTGTACTGTCCGCATTGCTGAAAACGGCGACGTGACCGAGGACGGTTACGCCGAGGGCGAGATCCAAGTCAAGGGCAAGAACGTTATGCTCGGCTACTACAAGAACGAAGAAGCTACCCGCGAGGCATTCACCGAGGACGGATGGTTCCGTACGGGTGACGTCGGCTATATGGACGAGGAGGGCTTCCTCTACATCACGGGACGACTCAAGTCGGTCATCGTTCTCGACAACGGCAAAAACGTATTCCCCGAGGAGATCGAGGAATATCTTGAGGGCATCGAACAGATCGCGGAGTGCGTTGTCGTCGGAAGAAAGGACGAGGACGGTGCGACCAAGCTTTACGTTCTCATCTACCCCACCGCCGACTTCTCCGCAGACAAATCTGCCGAGGATATGAAGGCGTTCTTTGAGGGCGAGATCTCCAAGATCAACCACAAGCTCCCCACCTTCAAGCAGATCTCCTATGTGGAAATGCGCGACACGGAGTTTGAAAAGACCTCCTCGCGCAAAATCAAGCGTCACCTGGTAAAATAAGAGCTTTCGGATCGCAAAGCGCTCATGCGCTTTGCGATCTTTTCCTTTTTCGCTGTTTTTGTAGAAAAAGTGTAATTTTTTTGTCTTTTTCCCCTTTTTCTCGTCGCTTTTACACTTGACAAGGGTGCAATTTTATATTAAAATATAATATGTATGATTATTTTTTAAGGAGATATACCGTCTTATGAAAAAGGTTGCCGTTATTATGGGAAGCGACAGTGATCTTCCCGTTGTTGAAAAGGCTGTAAACACGCTGAAGGAATATGGGGTTCCCGTAGAGGTTCACGTATATTCCGCGCACCGCACGCCCACCGAGGCGCACGACTTTGCCGTTCGTGCCAGAGAAAACGGCTTCGGTGCCATCATCGCCGCCGCAGGTATGGCAGCACACCTTGCGGGTGCCTTCGCCGCAAACACCACCCTGCCCGTCATCGGCATTCCCGTGAAGAGCGCCAACTTCGACGGACTTGACGCGCTCCTTTCCACCGTGCAGATGCCCACGGGTCTTCCCGTTGCCACCGTTGCGGTAGACGGCGCTGCAAATGCCGCGCTTCTCGCCATTCAGATCCTTGCCGTTTCGGATGCGACGCTGGCTAAAAAGCTTGACGACGCACGCAAGGCAGGCCGCAAGAAGGTTCTTGCCAAGGACGCCGACGTTATGGCAAAATACAACGCTTAAAAATTTTTCGATAGATCAGAGAGGATTATTATGAACGTTTACGCTATTCCCGCCGCCAAGGAGCTTCTTTCTCCCAACCCTTATCCGGGTCGCGGCATCATTCTCGGCAAAACGCCGAACGGCAAGTGTGCCGTATTCGCTTATTTCATTATGGGCAGAAGCGACAACAGCCGCAACCGCATTTTCAAGGAGACCGAGGACGGCTCTATCTTCACCGAGCCCTTTGATCCCTCTCGCGTGGAGGATCCCTCACTCATCATTTACGCCCCCGTGCGCCGCGTGGACAACAAGATCATTGTGACCAACGGCGACCAGACCGACACGGACCGCGACGGACTTCTTTCGGGTCTTTCCTTCTCGGCATCGCTTGAAAGCCGCACCTTTGAGCCCGACGCGCCCAACCTCACCCCCCGTATCAGCGGCATGATGACCCTTGCGGACGGTGATTTTTCCTACCAGATGAGCATTTTAAAAAGCGCCGACCCCGTGGGCAGTGCTTGCAACCGCTTCACCTACAGCTACGCCGCACTCGCGGGTGTAGGACACTTCCTTCACACCTATATGGGCGACGGAAATCCCCTTCCCACCTTCACGGGTGAGCCTGAGCGCGTGGCGATCTTGGACGACATTGATGCCTTCACCGAGGAGATCTGGTCGAGCCTCAACGCCGAAAACAAGATCTCCCTCGCCGTCCGCTACTACTCGCTTGAGGACGGTGGCAAGACTGTTTCCTCTCGCCTTATCAACAAATATTCCAAATAAGAAAGGGTAACGTGATGAACGAACTTGAACTCAAATACGGCTGTAACCCCAACCAAAAGCCCTCCCGCATCTTTATGGCGGACGGAAGCGAGCTTCCCATTGAGATCCTTTCGGGTCGCCCCGGCTATATCAACTTTCTTGACGCGTTCAACTCCTGGCAGCTCGTTAAGGAGTTAAAGGCGGCGCTCGGTCTTCCCGCGGCAACCTCCTTTAAGCACGTCAGCCCCACCTCCGCCGCCGTCGGTATTCCCCTCTCGGACAAGCTCAAAAGGGCTTGCTTCGTTGATGACGTTGAGGGTCTTGACGAGTCTCCCCTCGCTTGCGCCTTTGCTCGCGCACGCGGCACCGACCGTCTTTGCTCCTTCGGCGACTGGATCGCCCTTTCCGACGTTTGCGACGTGACCACCGCGCGACTCATCGAGCGCGAGGTTTCCGACGGTGTGATCGCTCCCGGCTATACCGACGAGGCTCTTGCTATTCTCAAGACCAAGCGCAAGGGTGCTTACAACATCGTAAAGATCGACCCTGACTACGTACCCAACCCCATCGAGCATAAGCAGGTTTACGGTATCACCTTCGAGCAGGGCAGAAACGAGGTCAAGATCGACGAGGATATGCTCGCAAACATCGTGACCGAGAATAAGGACCTTCCCGAAAACGCGAAGCGCGACCTTATCGTTTCGCTCATCACCCTTAAATACACCCAGTCGAACTCGGTTTGCTACGCTGTGGACGGTCAGGCGATCGGCGTTGGCGCAGGTCAGCAGTCCCGTATCCATTGCACCCGTCTTGCCGGTACCAAGGCAGATACCTGGCAGCTTCGCCAGCACGACAAGGTGCTCTCCCTTCCCTTCCGCCCCGAAATGAAGCGCCCCGCCCGCGACAACGTGATCGACGGCTACATCAACCAGAACGAAGAGGACGTTTGCGCAGAGGGCGTATGGCAGAAGTACTTCACCGAGCGCCCCGAGCCCTTCACCAAGGCGGAGCAGCGCGCGTATCTCGACACGCTCTCGGGCGTATCCCTCGGCTCCGGCGCCTTCTTCCCCTTTGACGACAGCATCGGGCGCGGTCGCCTCAGCGGTGTTTCCTACGTGGCAGAGCCCGGCGGGTCTATCCGCGACGAATTCGTCATCGCGGCGTGGAACAAGTACCATATGGTCATGGCGTGCACAGGCCTTCGTCTTTTCCATCCC
>JAZOSE010000008.1:0-14171 GCA_045656965.1 Eubacteriales bacterium | reverse complement strand
TTTACATGAAGTTGGCGTGCAGGTAGTCAGAGCTGATCTTGAGGCTGTCGAAGGGATCGCCGGGGCAAATATCCTGCTCAACGACAAAGGACTTGACGCCGGCTTTAAGAGCAGACTCAAGGATGCCCTCCCAGTAAAGGTTACCGTTGCCGATCTTGGCGTAGATGTGGGGAGCCTCAGCGTCGATGCGCTTCATATCCTTCAGATGGAGGATGTCGATTCTGCCGGCGAGCTTTTCGATCCAGTAGCGAACGTCGCCGCCGCCGTGCTGTACCCAATACGTGTCAAGCACGAAGGAGGTGTAGGTAGGATCGAGCTTTTCAACGAGCAGATCCATGATGGTCTTGCCGTCAAAGCGCATAAACTCGTGCGAGTGGTTGTGGTAGCTGAACTTAAAGCCGTGAGGGCCAACGTTTCTTGCGATGGTGTTGGACTTTTCGATGAAGTCCTCATACTCCTTAACGGACTTCTGGAAGAAGCCGCCGATACCCATAATGTTGGTGCCAAGAAGCTTGTGGTTTTCTACAGCGGTCTTAGGATCGTTGTACATTGCCCAGAAATCGTCGTGCGTACCAACGATAGTGAGGCCTGCCTCCTTGGCAAGACGACCCATAGCCTCGTAGGAGATCTTGCGGCTGGCAAGCTGGATCTCGTCGTAGCCGAGCGCCTTGAGCTTCTCGAAGGTGCGCTTGGTGTTCTCCTCGGTGTCAATGAAATCGCGAACGGTTTACAGCTGTACGCCGATCTTATCAAGTTTAACCACGGTGTGTCCATCCTTTGTTTTTTATTGGTTGCCCCCATTTTAGCATATAAGTGCTGAAAAATCAATGCTTTTTTGCATTTTCGTGCGAAAAAGTATTAGAAAAAGGGCTTCACAAAAGCCTATATTTATGATACAATGAAAGAAAGAAGTATAGGAGGTGCGTATGGCTAAAAATATAACGCTGGTCGCCTGTGTCGACGAGCGAATGGGGCTGATGTTCAACGCGCGCCGGCAGAGCAAGGATCGCGTGCAAAGGGAGAGGCTTCTCGCTCTTTTGTCGGGTGAGCGTCTTTTTATGAGCGAATACTCGGGAAAGCTTTTCGGAGAATGCGAGGGCGTTGTTGCGCATCGCGCCTTTTTAAGAAAGGTAAAGACGGGAGAGGCAATCTTTGTAGAGGATGTTCTCCCCGATACACTGAAGGGCGTTTCAAGAGTGATTCTATACAAGTGGAACGAGCATTATCCCGCCGATACTTATTTCCCCTTCGACCTAATAAAAGAAGGGTTTGCCTTAACGTCGGCAGAGGATTTTGAGGGCTCCTCGCACGAGAGGATCACCGAAGAAATTTATGAAAGACGAGAGAGGTAGACGATGAAGAATACAAAGAGATTCAGCGCGCTTTTGGCGCTCCTTTTGGCACTTTGCCTTTGCTTTACGGGTTGCGATTTGTCTAATCTCCTTGGCGGTACGGGTGACGGCGGCACAAGTCAAGGCGGAGGCGACGGCGGTGCCGGCACGGTGCCCAACGTTTCGCTTGACGATATTCCTGCTTTTAGCGGAAGGGCGTACGTCGCCGTTAACGGCAACGTTCCGTTTTTCACCGAGGATGAGATCAAGAGCGAGTCGTACGAGTATTACAGCGAGCTTGACGCTCTTGGCCGCTGCGGCGTGGTGCATGCCTCTCTCGGACTTGATACGATGCCGCCCAAAAACGACGAGCGCGGCGAGATCAACCACGTGAAGCCCTCGGGCTGGATCCAAGGGCAGTACGACAAGGACCTTGTTGACGGAAGGTGGCTGTACAACCGCTCGCACCTGATCGGCTGGCAGCTTTCCGACGAGGACGATAACGAAAAGAATTTGATTACCGGCACGCGCTATTTTAACGTCGAGGGAATGCTCCCCTTTGAAAATATGGTCGCCGCGCACTTACGAGAGGACGGCGGACACGTGATGTACCGCGTGACCCCGATATACGAGGGCAACAACCTTGTAGCAAGCGGCGTTCTGATGGAGGCGTATTCGGTTGAGGATAAGGGCGAGGGCGTGAGCTTTTGCGTTTATATCTATAACGTTCAGCCGGGCGTTATCATTGATTATGCGACGGGTGCCAACTGCCTTGACGACGGCTACTCGAAGCCTGAGCAGGTTCTTCCCGAGGTGCCCGAGCTTTCTGACGATGAGGTGGGCTCCTACGTGCTGAATACCAGCTCGAAGCGTATTCATAAGCCCTCTTGCTCCTCGGTTGACGATATGGCGGCGCACAACAAAGAGGAATACACAGGCACCATAACTGATCTTTTGGCGCAAAATTACGTCAAATGCGGCTCTTGCTTTAAGTAAAAGCAACCATTCTCCGCTCGCCTTTTGCGGGCGGAGAAACTTTTTTTATAAAAACCGAAAAGGGGGTTGACATCCCCCTTTTTGTGGGGTATAATGCAAGCGAAGAGACAAAAAAGGTCAAGCGCCGCGCCGTCGGCATTGAGCGCGAAAGCGCTATTCGCCACGAAAAGCCCTGCATTCGCTTCCAGAACGTCAGCTTTGGGTATGAAAACAAGCGCGTTTTTGAGAATTTAAGCTGCAACATCGGTTATAATGAGAGCATTGCTTGGTTGGCGGCTCGGGATCGGGCAAAAGCACCTTTACCAAGCTTTTGATGCGACTGTATGAGGTCGACGGCGGCGAGATCCGTTTGCACGACAGGAACGTGAAGGATTATGAAACGCACGAGCTTCGTCTTTCCTTCGGCGTTGTGCCGCAGAACCCCTTTATTTTCTACGGAACGATATGGGATAATATCCGCATCGTTCGCCCCGAGGCGACCAACAAGGAGATCATCGACGCGATGGAGCTTGCCCGCGTGCATGAGTTCGTCAATGAGCTTCCGATGGGCTGGAGCACCGTGATCGGCGACGGCGCGCTCGGTCTTTCGGGCGGTCAGAAGCAACGCTTGGCAATTGCTCGCGCGATACTGAAAAAGCCGGACATCTTTATCTTCGATGAGGCGACGAGCGCACTCGATAACGTCTCCGAGCATCTTATTCAAGAGGCGATGGAGGATCTTATGAGGACGCATACGGTGCTGATCGTCGCGCACCGTCTTTCCACGATACGCAACGTGAACCGCATTCTCGTTTTTGACCACGGAAACATCGTCGACGAGGGAAGCTACAACGAGCTTGCCTCCCGCGAGGGTCTTTTCAGGACCCTGCTTGACGCCGCCGGATTGCCGAGCGAAACGGAAGTGAAATCTTAAAAAAGCAAACAAAACCTTACATATGGAGCAAAAATGATCAAAGCATGTATTTTCGACCTTGACGGCACCTTGACCAACACTCTGCCGACAATATCCCATTACGCCAACGCCGCGCTTGAAAAAAACGGCTTTTTACCCTACGATGAGGAGCGCTACAAGTACTTCGTTGGCAACGGCGCAAAAAATCTCGTGGCTCGTATGCTCACAGAGCAGGGAGCGATGAGCGAGGAAAGCTTTGCCCGTGTTTTCGGTGACTACAACGCTACATACGATGCCGCACCGCTTTATAAGACAGAGGTCTACGACGGCATTTATGAGCTTTTAAGAGAGCTAAGGACGCGTGGCATCCAAACAGCGGTGCTGTCGAACAAGCCCGACTTTGCCACGGTTTCGGTCGTAAAGCATTTCTTTGGTGACCTTTTCGATATCGCACACGGCGCGCGAGAGGGTATAGCGCTCAAGCCGTCGCCCGACGGCGCGCTCTCGCTGATGCGCGAGCTGGGGCTTTCTTCTCCTGCCGAAATTCTATATGTGGGCGACACCTCGGTGGATATGGACACGGGAAAGAGCGCGGGCTTTTACACCGTGGGAGTTAAATGGGGCTTCCGCACCGAGGAGGAGCTTCGTCGGCACGGGGCAGACGCCATCGTTTCGCATCCCGCAGAGATCACAAAATATCTATAAAAGAAAAATCCGATTTTCGTTTGAAAATCGGATTTTTTACGTTACGCGCCGATGCTCTCGATCAGCCTTCCGATCAGAAGGAAGAGGAAAAACGAGAGGGGGCAGGCGGCACTGATAAGAGAATAGGCGAGGATATGCTTTTTTCTTTTCGCGCTTTGCTTATATACGATCGAGATGACAAGGCCCGCCAAGGAAACAATGAGGGCGAGGATCACGGCGAGAAGCATCACGATAAGTAAAATTGCAAAGGTGAGGGGGAAAGCGTCGATCGACACGGTTTGATTAGTGTCGGGGCTTGCGAGATCCAGCATTTTTTGGTCGTAAAGATCGAAGGAGAAGAAGATAAGTAAAAATGCAAGGAAAACGGGGATGACGATCTTAAAAATCAGAAGCACGACGTCAAGCGGTTTTCGTTTTTGCATAAGCAGCTCCTTTATGATTATTCTACGATCTTGCCACCGATCACCGTTAAAACGGCGTGATTGGTCTCGTCGTAAAGGGCAAAGTCTGCGTCGTAGCCTTCGGCGAGAACGCCCGCCTTGATGCCCATAAAGCGCGCGGGAGTTTCGGATGCCATGCGGTACGCATCCTTTTCGGGAATGCCGAAGGAAATAGCGCGGCGAACGCATTCGGAAAGAAGCGTGGTAGCTCCCGCGATGGTAACGCCGTCGGTAAGGTAGCACTGACCGCTTTTAACGATGACGGGCTTTCCCGAGGACTCGTAATTGCCGTCGGGCAAGCCTGCGGGCATAACGGAGTCGGAGATCAGCATCATTCTATCTGCACCGAAGATGCGGTAAAGGGCAAGCACAACGGCGGGATGGAGATGGAAGCCGTCGGAAATGACCTGCACGTATGCGTCGCCCGTGATGGCGGCACCGATAGGGCCGGGCTCGCGATGGTTGAGAGGTGCCATGGCGTTAAAGGTATGGGTAAGCGAGTTCGCGCCTGCGCGAATGCCCTCAAGTGCCTCGTCGTGCGTGGCAACGGTGTGACCGATTGCCAAGCGAACGCCTCTTTTCGTGGCTTCCTTGATAAAGTCAAGCGCACCCTCGACCTCAGGGGCGATGGTCATATAGGTCGCACGGGGGCAACGGTCAAGAAGCTCTAAGGTCGGCGCAACGATGCATTCTTCCTTGAGCGCACCCTTCTTAGCAAGGCTGACGAAGGGACCCTCTAAGTGAAAGCCGCGTACCTTGGCGCCCACACGCGAATCGTTTGCGCACGCCGCCTCTAAGCTGTCAAAGGTGCTGGGAGAAAGGGTGGGAAGCCACGAGGTGACACCCTCCTTGGCCAAGGCAAGCGACATTTTGTCAATATCGCCGCCGTTGGCGTCTTCTCCGACAAGACCGTGAATGTGAACGTCGAAAAGGCCTGCGCGGGCGGTCAGCCCCTTGCAGTCGTAGCCCTCTTCTTCGGTCTTTCCGAGAAACGTGATCACGCCGTCCTCTGCAATCAGGTCGGTGAGAACGCCGTCAATAGACAAGTTTTTGTAAACAGTTCTTTTCATTTTGAATTCCTCTTGGAGCAGGGTCGATTAAGCAAGGCAAGCGTCGACGATCGCGTGGAGGCGGGGAAGCATCTTCTCGATCTCGATTGCCTGCTTGATCTGGTTGCGTGCGCGGATAAGGTTGTGGCGATCCTTGTGGATGCGGAAATAAACGTCGCCGTTTAAGTCGTCGGTTAGGAAGCGCATACCGCACTCAAGGGTAAGAAGCAGGGCGCTTTCGGGAAGCAGAGCGATCTCGTCGGGCGAAAGAGCGTCCTTAACGACGGACAGATACCCCTCGGTGAAGGCGCGGAACTTGTCCTCGTCAAAGCCAACGAGAGAGAGGTCCTCCTCGTCCTCCGCGGCGGTGGAGGCGCCGGTTCTGAGCGCGTCGCCAAAGTCGTAAAGGCGGCTTCCGGGCATAACGGTGTCAAGATCGATCACGGCAAGCGCCTCGCCGTTTTCCGCGTCGAAAAGAATGTTGTTGATCTTGGTGTCGTTATGCGTAACGGCAAGGGGGATATTTCCGCTTGCCAGGCGGTCGGTTACGGTGCGGTAGAACGCCTCGTGTGCGCGGAAGAAGGCGATCTCCTCGCCGTCGTCATCGGCGCGGCCTGCGGCGTTTTCCTCGATCGCGCGGCAAAGGTCGGCGTAGCGCGAGGGGGTGTTATGGAAATTGGGGATAACCTCAATGAGCGTTTCGGCAGGGAAGTCGGCAAGCTGCTTTTGGAACTCGCCAAAGGCGCGCCCCGCCTTTTTTAGCGTTTCGGGAGTTACCATATCGTAGGCAACCGAGTCCTCGATAAAGAGGTAGGCGCGGAAGAAGCTCTCGCCGATCTGCAAATATTTTTTGCCCGAAAGGGTGGGAATAACGGTCAGGGTCGCGCGGTCGGGGTCTATACCTGCGGCGCGGAACTTCTTTGCTAAATGCTCGGTGACGGAGATGATATTATTCATCATACCGACGGGATCACGGAACACGCGGGTGTTGATCTCCTGGACGATGAGACGGGGGGTAGTCTCGGTTATGTAGGTCTTGTTGATGTGACCGTTTCCGTAAAGGGTAGGAATGATCTTTACGCCGTATTCTTTTTCAAGCTGCTCGAACATAATTAAAATCTCCGTTATATGTATTTTCGGATATATCTTATACCATTATAGCACATTTTTTAAAAAAAGAAAAGGGGTTTTATAAAAAAGGTATAAAAAGGGAGCGCGCCGAAAACAATAAGCAAAAAACGGAGGAGAACCATGCAACGCTTTGACAAGGAGCGCTACGCCGCGCTCGCTGAAAAAACGGCGCCGAGGAGTCCTGTCCTCAAAAACTGTCTTTTTGCCTTTCTTTCGGGAGGGGCTATATGCCTTCTCGGCGAGGGGCTTTTGAATTTATATATTTTCTGGGGCTTAGAGGAAAAGAGCGCCGCCATCACCGTGACCGTTTCGCTGGTGGCGCTTGCCGCCCTTTTGACTGCCCTTGGCATTTTTGACCGCATTGCTCGCTATGCGGGGGCGGGCACGCTGGTGCCCGTGACGGGCTTTGCCAACGCCGTCGTTTCGCCCGCAATGGACAACAAAAGCGAGGGGCTCGTGCTCGGCGTGGGCGCAAAGATCTTTGCGGTGGCGGGTCCTGTGATCTTATACGGTATCTTTGCGGGCGCTCTTTACGGAGTTGTCTACGCCTCGCTTCTTTTCTTGGGGGTGATTGCTTGAAAAGGGTAAAGCGCGTATCGGGGGTTTACATCCATTCCCACGCCGCAGCGGTGGGTAGGGAAGAGTGGAGAGGACCTTACGGGGAAAAATTTGATTTTCACGATGAAACCAACCGCTTTGGCGCGGACACCTGGGAGAAGGCGGAGGGTGAGATGCAAAGCATCGCGCTCTCCTTGGCGCTAAAAAAGGGAAGGGTGAAGGAAAAGCCCGACTTTCTTTTTTCGGGTGACCTTCAAAATCAGTGTATGGCATCGGCGGTGGGTCTCATTGGGTACGGCATTCCGCATTTCGGGCTGTACGGCGCTTGCTCCACGCTCACGGAGGGGCTGTGCCTTGCCTCGCTTCTTCTTGGCGGCGGTATGGCGGAAAGCGCGGCGGTCGTGACCTCCTCGCACACCGCGGCGGCGGAAAGACAGTTCCGTCTTCCCTTGGAATACGGCGGTCAAAGACCGCCTGCGGCACAGTGGACGGCAACCGCCGCGGGTGCGTTTCTTCTCTCGGCAAAGGAAAAAGCCCCCATCGGTATCCACGCTGCGATGGCGGGCGTGATGGTGGACGGCGGCTTGCGCGATGCCTCCAATATGGGTGCGGCAATGGCACCTGCGGCGGCGGAAAGCATCTTGACCTTTTTAAAGGATACGGGCACGCGCCCCGACGACTATGACCGCATCGTGACGGGCGACCTTGGCGTGCTTGGGAGCGAACTTTTGCTCGCGCTCCTTGAGGACGAGGGCGTAACGGTCAAAAATCACGAGGACTGCGGCGCTCTTCTTTACGACCTTGAGGCGCAGGACGCGCATGCGGACGCGTCGGGGTGCGGCTGCTCTGCGGCGATGCTCTCGGCGCATTTTCTGCCTCTTCTTGCAAAGGGGAGACTAAGGCGCGTGCTGTTTCTCTCCACGGGAGCTATTATGAGCCCGACCAGCGTTTCTCAAGGGGAAAACATTTACGGTATTGCGCCCGCCGTCGTTTTTGAAAGTAATATGTAAAGGAATGTAAATAATGCTTCACATTTTATTGGTTTTTCTTTCGGGCGGACTTTTGTGCGCGATCGCTCAGCTTTTGATCGATCTGACCAAGCTGACCCCCGCGCGTATTCTTGTGATCTATGTTGTCTCGGGTGTTTTCCTTGGCGCTGTGGGGCTGTTCGAGCCGATGAAGGAGCTTTTTGGATCGGGCGTTACCGTGCCGCTTCTCGGCTTTGGGGGCGCTATTGCGCGCGGTGTGCGCGAGGCGGTACGCGAAACGGGCTTTTTGGGGGCGCTTACGGGCGGATTTACCGCCGCCGCAGGCGGAACGGCGGCGGCGCTGTGCTTTGGATATTTGGCGGCGCTTTTGGGGAAAAGCCGACCCAAGCAATTATAGGCGCGTAAAATTTTATAAAAAGAATGGGGAAAGCCTCGTGCAGAGGCTTTCCCCATAGAGCGTTAAAGCTGTCTTTTGATCTCACCGAGCACAGCGTCGAGCGCCTCGTCGGCGGAAAGTGCGGGAACGGAGCAGCCTGCGGCGCGCGTATGTCCGCCGCCACCGAATACGGCGGCAACCGATGCTACGTCAAAGCCGCTTGAGCGCATGGAGGCGCGGAAGGTGCCGCCCGGTGCCTCGCGAATAGCGAGTGCGATCTCCACGCCCTCGCGCGAGCGAACCATATCGATCGCCGTTTCTAAATGCTCCTCCTCAATACCGAGGGCAAGCTTGTCCTTTTGCGTGATGACCACCCACGCGATCTTGCCGTCGCGCGTGGTGTCGGTGTGCTCAATGGCGAATGCCTCGGCACGAAGCTGGCGCTTAGATTTCATTTCGAAGAGACGGTGGTTAACGTCCGCGGCATTTACGGCGGGATTATCGAGAAGTGCCGCCGCCGTGCGCATCGTTTTGGGGGTGACGTTAGAGTAGCGGAAGCAGCCCGTGTCCGAGGAAAGTGCCGCGTAAAGCGCGCGCGCGGCGGGAGCGGGAAGCTTGCGCAGATAGCCGAGAGAGATGAGCGTCTCGGCAAGCTCGAAAACGACCTCGCCTGCGGCGGCTGCCTCGGGAATGACGAGATGATCGGCAAAGGGCGAGCCAACGGCGTGGTGGTCGAGCATCGCCGCGACAGTAACACCGTTTTCGTCAAAAAGCTCCTTGACCGAGCCAAGCTGCGGCTCGGAGGCAACGTCAACGGCGATGGGCGTGAAGGGCGCGGCGGGAAGTGCGGTGGAGACCGAAAGACCCTCGGTCAAAAACGCAAGGCGCTCAGGCACCTTGTCGGCGCAAATGCCGAAGGGCGTTTTGCCCATAGCGAGCGCGATGTGCATCAAAGCCGCGGTGCTGCCCACGGTGTCGCCGTCAGGGCGGTGATGCATCACGAAAAGCGGGCGCTTGGTGGAGGCGAGAAGCTCGGCGAGCGCGCGGAAGGAAAGGGGGTTAAACTGAGTCATCGTTATCTAACCCCTTATCCTTGGCGGTTTCTTTTTCGGCACGTGCCTCATCTTCCTTGCGGATCTGGTTTAAAAGCTCCGAGATGCGTGCGCCGTGTGCGCCCGAATGGTCGGGAGCGTAGATCAGCTCAGGGGTGATGCGAAGGTTGAGCGTTTGCGCAAGGTGACGGCGAAGCATTCCCGTGGCGCGCTCTAAGGCACGCTTGACCTCCTTCTCCTCGCCCGAAAGGTGAGAAAAATAGATCTTTGCGATTTTAAGGTCAGGCGCGGCCTCCGCGCGCGTGACGCTGACGAAGGAGGAGACGATCACGGGGTCCGACGCTTCGCGCAGAGCCACGGAAAGCTCTTGGGCAATGGCCTCATTGATCCTTCCTTTACGGTATTTTGACATAACAAAACTCCTTTGTTTTTATGGTATGACACAAGGTCAAATAATATCCTGATCAATTTTTTCTGCGCGTAGACGCCGCCCGAGAAGCAGGGATGCGCGCGCACCGAGCGCTTGCTCGTCTTTGGTGGAGAAAAGGCGGATCCTTCCCTCGCGCGAAGGACGCGCGGGGCTCGCGCCGCCCTTTGCCTCGGCAAGTGCGAGCGCGCCCTCCTTGCCGCTTTCTACGAGGGAAACGGAGGGGAAAAGCGCCGCGATGGCGCTTTTTAAAAGCGCAAAGTGCGTGCAGCCGAGAATAAGCGTGTCGATCTTGTGGGCTTTTAGAGGTAAAAGGGAAGTACACACCGCGTCGTAGCACGCTACGTCACTCTCGCCACCCGACTCACAGAGGGAAACGAGAGAGGGGCAACACACCTCAAAGAGCGCGCAGTCGGGCGCGTATTTCCCGAATAGGTGGCGAAGGGTGCCGCTTTCCACCGTAGCGCGCGTGGCGGCAACGCCTATGCGGCGACTTTTAGAAAGGGAAGCCGCTTTTATCACGCTGGGGGTCACTACGTCGTATAACGGAAATGTAAAGTACCGTTTACAAAAATCAAACGCGAGAGAGCTTGCGGTGCCGCAAGCGAAAAGCACCTCGTCGGCGCCGCGTTCGCGCAGAAAGGCGGTGGCACGCGCACTGAAGCGACAAAGCTCGCCGCGTGATTTTTCGCCGTATGGCAGGTGCGCCGTGTCGGCAAGGTATAAAAAATCCTCGTTTGGCAAGAGGGCGGATAGCTCCTTTAAGGCGGTCAAGCCGCCGAGCCCGCTATCAAACACACCGATCATAGCACGCCTCCGTCAAGAAGCGAGAGCGCGTCCTCTCCCACGTAGGAGAGAAGGCGAGGATAAAGCGAGTGATCGGTAAAGCCGGGGAGGGTGTTGGCTTCGTTGAAAAGAATGCGACCGTCGCGCGTGCGAAAAAAGTCAATGCGTGCGATGTGTCGGCACCTGAGGGTGCGAAAAACGGTTTTTGCTAACTCACGAATGCGCGCGGTCTCGCTCTCGGAGAGCGGCGCGGGGCAAAGAAGTGTGTCGCTGTTGCTTTTGTATTTTTGCTCGTAGTCAAAAACTCCGTTTGAGAGAATCTTGCCGGGTGGGGAAAGCGAGAGCACGCCGTCCCTTTCCAAAACGGCAAGAGAGATCTCCTCGCCGTCGATATATTCCTCAACGAGCGCCTCGCCGCCGAAGGCGAGCGCGTTTTTTACGGCGCTTGCCAGCGCTTCCCGCGTGTCGGCGCGAGAGGCACCGAACGAGCTGCCCGACGACAAGGGCTTGACGAACACGGGGTAGGAAAAGAGCTTTTCCACCGACGAGAGCGCACCCTCACACGCGTCGCGCAGCGTTAAAGAATGCGCCGTGGGAACTCCTGCCGCTCGCGCAAGCTCCTTGGCAACTGCTTTGTTCATGCAGATGGCGGAGGAGAGCAGATCACATCCGACAAACGGCACACCCGAAAGCTGAAAGATACCTTGCCACGAGCCGTCCTCCCCTTCGCCGCCGTGCATAACGGAAAAGAAAAGCTCAGGGTGAAATCGCTCGTCTTTCGAAAGAAAGCAAAGTGATCTTCCCTCAAAGAGGAGGGCGGTGGGGGAAAGGCATGCGCGGTCAACACCGCCGTCCTTCAGGCCGTCAGCGGATAAAAGACGGTAGAAGGCACCGTCCTTGTCGATAAAAACGGGATATATTTCGTGCCCCCGTGCAAGAAGTCGGGGGAGAAGGGAGGCGGCGGAGGCAAGGGAGACTTCGTGCTCCTCGCTCCGTCCTCCGAAAAGAAAGGCGATTTTTTTCATAAGCAGTCTCCTTTTCATTTGCTAACATTATATGAAAAGAAGATGCTTTTGGTTTTAGCTCTTGATCACGGCAACGCGGTCGCGGCCGCCAAGATCCTTGAAGATCTCGCAAAAGAGTCCGCGCTCCTGTGCCAGCGCCGCAATATCGGCGCCCTGGTCAAAGCCTATTTCGAACAGATATAATGACACCTTGTGCGTGTCAAGAATGGCGCGGTAAAAGTCGAGCCCGTCGTCTCCGCCGTCGAGCGCTAAGCGCGGCTCAAAAAACAGCTCGCGCTCTAAGGTGTCAACCACGGCTGCGGCGATGTAGGGCGGGTTGGAAAGAATAGCGGTAACGTTGCCTGCCGAGGCGGGCAGGGGGGCGCGCATATCCGAAAGAATGGGGGTAAAGCGATCCGAAACGCCGTTTTTTTCTGCGTTGCGTGTGGCAAGCGCTAAGGCACTCTCGCTCACGTCGAGAGCGGCGGCGGATAGGTCGCCGCGGTGGGCAAGCACCGAGATCGCCACGCAGCCGCTTCCCGTGCCAAGGTCGGCAAAGTGTGCGCCGCTTGGCAAAAGCGCAATCGCCTTTTCCACCAAAAGCTCGGTGTCGGCGCGGGGAATAAGACAGTCGGGGGACACCTCGTACAGCTCCTCAAAGAACGCCGCTTCGCCGAGAATATACTGTAGCGGCTCGCGCGCCAAGCGGCGCTTTACGGCAAGCCGAAGAGCATCGCTCTCGTAGCTCCTCTCTCTATCGGCATAGAGTGCGGCGGGGGAAACGCCGAAAAGGTGCGAGATAAATAGGCGCGCGTCGGTGTCGGGGTCGGGAACACCGCCCGTAGAAAGAAGACGGGAAAGCTCGGCGAGCGTCATACGCCTTCGTCCTCGGCTTTTTCCTTAGAGTCCTTTTTCTTGCCCTTTTTCTTTTCGGGCGGGTTGGTGTATTCGTCGCGGACGACGAACGCCGTGCGGTCGAAGTCGGGAAATTCCTCTGGCATAGCGCATTTGAGGGCGATGATCGCCGCCTCCAGCTGACTTTCGTCGGGCTCGCGGGTGGTTAAGCGCTGCATCCAAAGACCGGGCGCGGAAAGCGCGCGAATGATGGGGCCGTTATGCTTGCCCGCGTACATCAAAAACTCAAAGCCGATACCGACAACGATGGGAAGCGTTAAAATGCCGATGCCCGCGTAAATGAGGGCGCTGAGGTTTACACCGAGTGCCTCGGTGGTGATGGCGGCAAAATCAATTTTCAGCCCGATCTCAAAAAGCGTGCGCACACCAAGGGAGACAAGAATGCTCAAAAACAGCATCACGAACATAAAGCTGGTGCCGCAACGGGGGTGGAAGCGCGAGTGCTTCTTTGCGTTTTCGGGGGTCAGCTCGTCGCCCGATTCAAAGCAGGCGATGGTTTTGTGCTCGGCTCCGTGGTATTCAAAGGTGCGACGAATGTCCTTCATTAAAGAAATGAGGACGATATAGAGAACGAAAATGGCAATACGCAATCCGCCGCAAAGGACCGCCTTCCAAACGCCCATATCGAACTTAAAGATACGCTCGATCCAAACGGCGATCTGGTTGGGAAGATAGGTAAAGAGAAGCACGGCAAGCGCGATGCCGAAAAATGCCGCGATAAACATAATGACGTCGTAAATGCTCTTGCCGAAGGTCTTTTTCAGCCACTTTTCGAACTTGGTCTCTTCCTCCAGCACGTCCTCGCCCATCATTTCGGCAGAAAGCTCTAAAATGGAGAAGCTGAGCGCCATTGACTCAATAAAGTTGATCACGCCGCGCAAAATGGGAATGTTGCAAAGTTTGTGCTTCTTGCGAACGGAAACGTGCTTTCTGTCTACCACAGCGATCGTGCCGTCGGCGCGACGGCAGGCGGTGGAGCAGCGGTCGGCTGCCTTCATCATAACGCCCTCGATCACCGCCTCGCCGCCCACGCGGCCAAGTCGGCAATTTGGTGCCTCGTTTTTCTTTTTCATTTTCCTTCATCGGGGGAAGTCCCCGTTTCCTTCCATTATATTATATATATAAGAGATGCCGCGAAGACGCGGCGCACAAGGTTGCCACATTTCATTATAACATACGCGGGCGAAAAAATAAAGTGGATTTTTCATTCTTTTTTGGCTTTCTGCGAAATTTTTTGAAAAAAGTGGAAAAAATATAGAAAAAGGGGTTGACAAACTGCCTTTTTGGGAGTATACTCTTATTCGCGCCTTAAAGGTGCGCGCGCGTTTCGCGGTTTGAAAAAATATCTGAAAAAACTTAAAAAAAGTTTAAAAAAGGTATTGACAAACCCTAAAACGTGTGGTATACTAACAAGGCTGTCGCGGAAAAAAGCTGCGAACAAGCATTCGATCTTTGAAAATTGAACAACAGAATTTCGAACGAAACATGCAAATTAAAAAGTGTGTGTAGACGGAATCTCG
>JAZOSE010000007.1:0-10078 GCA_045656965.1 Eubacteriales bacterium | reverse complement strand
TGTTATAATGCTTAGGTAACGAATGGAGGCATAGCTCAGTTGGTTAGAGCACTTGCTTCACATGCAAGGGGTCATAGGTTCGAGTCCTATTGTCTCCACCAACATCTTTCATTCGGGACAATATGGAGGCATAGCTCAGTTGGTTAGAGTACTTGCTTGACATGCAAGGGGTCACTGGTTCGAGTCCAGTTGTCTCCACCAACAATCCCGCGCTTACGTGTGGGATTTTTTATTTTTGAATACACGGGGGGTATTTATGAAGAATAAAACAGCCGTTCTCGGCGTTTCCCTGCTCTTAACGGCGACCGTCGTTTGGGGTCTCGGCTTTACGATGCAATCGCTCGCGCTTGAGCATATCGGCGCTTGCAGTCTTTCCTCTTTGAGAAATATTTTGGCAAGCCTTATCCTCATTCCCGTCATTATGCTTTTTGATAAAAGAACGGGGAGAAAGCTTTTCTCCGTGGAAAACGGACGCTTCCGCATCGGCATCACCAAAAAGGAGTGGCTGGGCGGTACGCTTTGCGGGGTGATCCTCGGTGTTGCCTCCACTCTTCAGCAGATCGGCATTGCCTCCGAGGAGACCGACTCGGGCAAGGCGGCATTTATCACCGCGCTTTACGTAGTGTTCGTTCCCGTCTTTTCTATCCTTTTAGGCAAAAAGCCGAAAAAGATCGTTTGGCTCAGCGTCGCTCTTTCGGTGATCGGTTTTTATCTTCTTTCCGCAAATATTGTTTTTGACGGACAAGGATTTTTCTCTGCTTTTGTAAACAGTGGTTTTCATTTTGCCGTGGGTGACCTTATGGTGCTTCTTTGCGCGGTCATCTTCGCCCTGCATATTATCGTAATCGGCTTTTTCTCTCCGCACTGTGACGGCGTGCGCCTTTCCTCTATCCAGTTTCTCGTAGCGGGCGTGGCATTTTTACCCTTTATGCTCTTCCTTGAAAAGCCTTCCTTTGACGCGGTCATCTCTGCCGCATGGCCCATCATCTACCTTGCCGCATGCTCCAGCGGCATTGGTTACACCGCGCAAATACTTGGGCAAAAATACGTGGAGTCCTCCGTGAGCGCCATTATCCTTTCTCTTGAATCGGTGTTCGGCGCGCTTTTCGGAATGCTCCTTTTAGGCGAACAGCAAACGCCCGTGCAGCTGATCGGCTGTGCTACCGTGCTTTTAGCGGTAGTGCTCGCCGAGCTTCCCGAAGGGAAAAAGCGAAAAGAAGCAAGCAAGAAAAACAAATAATGCTAAAAAGCCGTTGCTCTGCAACGGCTTTTTCTAACTGTCGCTTTGCATTTTTAGAATTTCAAGAAGCGCCTCAAACTCTCCCGGCAAGGGACACTCAAAAGAGACGCGCTCGTTTGTTTTCGGATGCACGAAGGAGATCCTTTTTGCGTGGAGCGCTTGCCCGTTTAAGTACCTTGCGTGCTTTTTTTCAAAGGGAATAGGCGCGCCGCCGTAGACCTCGTCGCCAAGCAAGGCGTGACCGAGTGCCGCCATATGCACGCGGATCTGGTGCGTTCTTCCCGTTTCAAGGCGCAAGGAAAGATAACTGACGCTATGAAAGCGCGCAAGCGTCGTATAGTGAGTGACGGCCTCCTTTGCGGAGTGCTGTCCGTCACGGATAACCGCCATTTTTTTGCGATCCACGGGATGTCTGCCGATAGGAAGGGATACCGTTCCCTCGTCGTTTTTCATACCGCCCTTAACGAGCGCGTGGTATTCGCGGAAAAGGCTATGGTCCTCTAACTGTGCGGCAAGAGCACGGTGAGCGGTGTCGTTCTTCGCAACGACCAAAAGCCCGCTTGTGTCCTTATCTATGCGATGCACGATACCGGGGCGAAGCACGCCGCCGATGCCTGAAAGCGATTCCTTGCAGTGATACAAAAGTGCGTTGACGAGCGTGCCCGACGGATTGCCGGCGGCGGGGTGGACCACGAGCCCCTTGGGCTTATTGATGACGAGAAGGTCCTCGTCCTCGTATACGATATCAAGCGGGATGTTTTCCGGAAGCACCTCGGATGGCTCAGGCTCGGGAAGCGCAAGCGAGACGGTGTCAAAGGCGGAAAGAATGCTTTTTTTGTCTGCCGTCTTGCCGTTCAAAAGCACGGCACCCTCTCCGATCAGTCTTGCCGCTTGCGAGCGGGAAAGGTCTGCCGACTTGGATAAAAACACGTCCAGCCGTGTGTTCTTTTCGGATTCGGATACGGTAAATTCCATAGTGGCTCCTTTCGTTTTTTTGAAAAAAGGGTGCTGCTTGCACCCTTTTATTCTTGCTTTTGGTTCTTTTTGAAAAGCGGAAGAATGAGCGACAAGGCAAGAAGCACGGCACCGACGGTCACAAAGCAGTCGGCAACGTTAAAAACGGCAAAATCAATCAGGGTGAAGTCTAAAAAGTCCACCACGAAGCCCGTTTCATATAACACGCGCGTGAGGGTGCGGTCGATCATATTGCCGATGCCGCCCGTGACGATCAGGGCAAGCGATATGCCTGAAAAAAAGCATAGCTCGGGATATTTTCCGTTTTCGTCCTTGTCGGACAGATAGGAGCGCCCAATGAACAGGTAAACGCCAAGCGCGAGGATGGATACGGTGGAAAACACCATAAATACCCACGGGTGATCGGCAAGCATACCAAAAGCGGCGCCTCGGTTTTCAACGTAGGTCAAATGGAAAACGTCTTTCCAAAGAGGGACAGAGCCCGTTGGCTTTAAATACTTCACGGCGAGTGCCTTGGTCAGCTGATCAAGGAAAATACCGAAAACGAGCACCGCGGCGTATATCACGCGCTTATAAAGAGGTGTGAGCTTTATTTTCATATCTTTCCCTCCTTACAGGGTAGGCACGGGCAAAAAGAGCCGTAAAAGCATCAAAACGAAGTACGCCACCGTAAAGGAAATATCCACAGGCGACTCGTTTACAAATGAAAAACGCGACAAAAGAAAACGCACGGGCGCAACGAATAACTCGGTGATAAACACAAGTATTCCCATAAGCACGCCCTCCTCCTCGGGCATAAAAAACGAAAGGAGGAAGCGCAAAAGCATAGCGAAGGACACAAGACCGAGAAACAGGTTCACCGTCTGTGCCAAAATATAGAGAACGACCACCGCTTAATCTTCTTCCGTTGAGGTGGGCACCATATGCGTGTCGCTGACATCAACGTTGCTGGGGGTGATAATGTAGGTATTGTTGGCAATACGGCACACCTGACCGCCGATGGAGAAGGCAACGCCCGAAAGAAAATCAAGCATACGTCTGCAAACGTCCTTATTGGCAAGCTCAAGATTGAGAACGA
The DNA here is from genome assembly GCA_045656965.1 of Eubacteriales bacterium. Classification (GTDB taxonomy): domain Bacteria; phylum Bacillota; class Clostridia; order Oscillospirales; family CAG-272; genus UBA1740. The sequence continues at coordinate 6,785 of JAZOSE010000007.1, read as the reverse complement.
CGGTGCAGTGGTTCAAAAGATGCTCGGCGATGCCGACCACGTCCTCGTATTTTTCGGGGTGGACCACCTTAAGCTCGATGCTTCCGCCACCAAGACCTACGGGAGAATGCGAAAGAGAGGATTTTTCAGCAATCGCGGGTGCGCTTGCGGACTCCTCGGCGTGCATCTCTTCAGCTCTTGCCTCTTCCTCTACGGGTACGTCGTAAAAATCGTTTTCGTCGTCAAATCTGGTTCCTTTTTTACCAAAAAAGTTCATAACATATTCCTTCCTATCTCTGTTTTCTATGTTCTGTTTTTGTTTTTGTAAGCTTTACTTTACAAAAAGCGCGCGTCCGACACGGATAAGCGTGCTTCCTTCCTCTACTGCCACACGGTAGCTTCCGCTCATACCCATAGATAGAACAGGCGTTCCCTCGAAATATCCCCTGTCGGAAAGCTCGCGGAATGTTTTTGCGGTTTCTCTAAAATAGGGGCGGTATTCCTCCTCGCTTGAAAGAACGGGACCCATCGTCATCACTCCCGCAAGCGAGAGGTGCTCGTAGCTCTTTATGGTCTCGGCAAAGCGCTCCGCATCCTTCGGCATAACGCCGCCCTTGGCATCCTCGCACGCGCAGTTGATCTCAAGAAGAACGCGGATCTTAATATCTCTTTTCGCCGCTTGCTTTTCGATCTCGGCGGCAAGACGCTCGGAGTCAAGCGAATGGATAAGCGCGGTTTTCCCCGCGATATACTTGACCTTGTTGGTTTGAAGTGAGCCGATCAAGTGCATTTCGGGACGCTCACCGTCGGAAAACAAGTCAAAGCGCTCACAAAAGAGCGATGTGCGGTTTTCTCCGATCATTTTTTGCCCAAAAAGGCGAACGAGCGCCTCTACCTCGGCGCTTTCCGCGCTTTTGGTCACGGCAAGGATCTCAGGTGCGGGAATACCTAACCTAAGAGCTGAGAGAGCAACGTTTTCTCTTATACGGGAAAGATTGCTTGAAATATAGCTGTAATTTTGAGGATGCAACGTATCCAAAGGAGATCTCTCCCTTCATTAGCATAAAGTAATACATAGTAATTATACCATATTCTCCTGCCTCTTTGCAATAGTTTTTTCCTCTTTTTTTGCTTCATTCGATATTTTTGGAAAAAAGCGCGTTTTCCACTTGCAAAGCGCTCTAAACTATGATAAAATATGTAAAGAGTTATGTAAGAAAGGATGCCCTGTTTTAGGGCGGGTGACAGTATGTTTCAAGGAAAAATGAAAGCGATCACCTTCAGCTATGACGACGGCGTAACTCAGGACGTGCGCTTAGCCGAGCTTTTCCGCAAATACGGAATGAAAGCGACCTTTAATTTAAACTCAGGTATGCTCGGTCAAAGCTCGACCCTGATGCCGGGAAGGCTTGTGGATCACTCCAAGGTAAAGGCTGAGGACGTAAGACACATTTACGAGGGTCACGAAATCGCCGCCCATACCTTAACGCATCCTATGCTTCCCCGAATGACCGAGGAAAACATTATCCGCCAGGTAGAAGAGGACCGTCTTGCCCTTTCCGCCCTCGCGGGCTACGAGGTCGTCGGCTTCGCATACCCCGGCGGCGGCGTGAATTTCGACACGCGCGTGGCAAACGTCATCAAGGCAAACACAGGCATCAAATACTGCCGCACCATCAACTCGAACGGAGCGTTTGCCCTCTCGAAAAACCTTTATGAGTTTGAGCCGACCGTTTACCATCTTGAAATGGATAAAATGATCGCGCTTGGCGAGAAGTTTTTGGCACTCAAGCCCGAAGAGCCCGCTATTTTCTACATCTGGGGGCACGCCTACGAGTTTGATATCAACGACACCTGGGATGCCTTCGAGGAATTTCTCTCTATGATGGCAAACAAGAACGATATTTTCTACGGAACGAACAAAGAGGTGCTTTTAGCAAAATGAGCGACACGAGCATAGCCTTCCCCGCCGCCTCTCTTCCCTCCTCCGAGGCTTTGGCGTATCTTGGAGACGCGGTTTTCGCGCTCTACGTCCGAGAGCATTTGGTACGCGCGGGTATTTCTCACGCGAAGGACCTCAACCGTCTTTCCCTCTCCTTTGTAACGGCAAAGAGCCAAGCCGCGCTTTTTTCAAGGATCGAAGCGAATCTCACCGAATGGGAAAGAGACATCTACCATCGCGCCTACAACCACAAGGGATTGAAGCCGCCAAAGCACGCCAGCTATGCAGAATATCGCACGGCAACGGGGCTGGAGGCTGTCGTCGGCGCGCTACATTTTACCAAGCAAGCAGAACGCATTTATGAGCTTCTCGGCGAGCTCTCTATACCCGCCGAGCATTAAGAAAGGACAAGCTATGATACAGAAGATCAAGGGCACGATGGATATTTTGCCCGACGAGACCCCCTTATTCCGCTATATTGAGGGCATTATGCGCGAGGAAGCCGAAAAATACGGCTTCGGCGAGATCCGCCTTCCCACCTTTGAGCTGACGGAGCTTTTCGTACGCGGCGTTGGCGACACGACCGACGTGGTGCAAAAGGAAATGTACACCTTCCTTGACGGAGAGGAAAGCATCTCCCTTCGTCCCGAGGGCACCGCAGGCGTTGTTCGCGCGTTTATTGAGAACGGAAAATACGGCGACACGATGCCGCAAAAATACTATTACATTATGAGCTGCTTCCGTCACGAGAAGCCGCAAGCGGGAAGAACGCGCGAATTCTTCCAGTTCGGCACAGAAATGTTCGGAAGCGACACGCCCTCGGCAGACGCATCGGTCATCGCACTCGGTGCCGCCGTTCTTCGCCGCCTCGGCCTTAAGAACGTTAAGCTTCATATCAACTCCATCGGCTGCAAGGCTTGCCGCCCCACCTACAAAAAAGCACTCACCGACCACTTTGCCTTCCATAAGGCAGAGCTTTGCGAGACCTGTCTTGGCCGCCTTGACAAAAATCCCTTGCGCCTTCTTGACTGCAAGAGCCCTATCTGCTCCTCCTTTGCTAAGGACGCGCCCCGTACCGTTGATCACCTTTGCCCCGAATGTGAGGCGCATTTTGCTTCGCTTCGCACGCTTCTTGACGCGATGGGCATTGAGTACGTCGTAGACCCCTCTATCGTGCGCGGTCTTGACTACTACACCCGTACCGTTTTCGAGTTTATCGCAGAGGGCATCGCGGCACAAAGCACCGTTTGCGGTGGCGGAAGATACGACGGACTTGTTGAGTCGCTCGGCGGCCCCGCCCTTTCCGGCATCGGCTTCGGTATGGGTCTGACGCGCGTGATCCTCGCCCTAAAGCAAGCGGGCATCGATCCCGTTTCGCCCGTTTCGCCTAAGCTCTACATCGCCTCGCTCGGCGAGCGCGCGACGGTGGAGGCGTTAAAGATCACCGAACGCTTGCGCCGCGAGGGCTACTTCGTGGAGTGCGACCTGATCGGCAAAAGCTTAAAGGCGCAAATGAAGTATGCAAACAAGCTCGGCGCGGACTACACGCTCATTCTCGGAGACAGTGAGATCGACGCAGGAAAAGCACAGCTTCGCGATATGAAGAACAGCGAGCAGCGCGAGGTCGACCTCGAAAGCTTTACACTTTAAAAAGCAAAGGGAAGGTGCGCCTTCCCTTTTTCCAAAACGAAAGGATATACCATGGAAAGACCGCAAAGAGAAGCCTTTTTGCCCACCACCGCCGCCGACGTGCGCGCTCGTGGATGGAGCGAGGTTGATTTCGTATACGTTACGGGTGACGCCTACGTGGATCACCCTTCCTTTGGCGTCTCTATTATCTCTCGCGTTTTAGAGGATGCGGGATACCGTGTCGCCATTCTTTCCCAGCCCGACTATCGCTCCAAGGATGCCTTTTGCACCTTTGGACGCCCTCGTCTCGGCTTCCTCGTTTCGGCGGGCAACATCGATTCTATGGTGGCACACTACACCGTATCCAAAAAGCGCCGCACCTACGACTACTATTCTCCCGGCGGAAAAATGGGGCTTCGCCCCGACCGCGCGGTGATCGTTTACTCTAACCGCATCCGTGAGGCGTACGGCGACGTGCCGATTATTCTCGGCGGTCTTGAAGCCTCGCTTCGTCGCTTTGCTCATTACGACTACTGGGACGACAGGGTGCGCCGCTCTGTTCTCGTTGACAGCCGTGCCGACATTCTCACCTACGGCATGGGAGAGAACATTTTAAAGCGCATCGCCGCGCTTCTCGATAAGGGCGTTCCCGTGCGCAAGATCCGCGACGTGCGCGGTTGTGTTTACCTCGCAAAAAAGGGTGACGCGGTGCATTTCGACGCGATCGAGACCTGTGACTACGATGAGCTAAAAACAAGCAAGGAAGCATATGCCAAGGCGTTCGCTACCCAGTACCGTAATACCGACTCGGTGCGCGGCAAGGCGATCATTGAGTACTACGGCGACAAAATGCTGGTAGCCAACCCTCCGATGCCGCCACTTTCCCGCGAGGAGCTTGACGCGGTCTACGCGCTTCCCTACGCGCGCGACTATCACCCCGACTACGATAAGGACGGCGGTGTGCCCGCGATTGCCGAGGTCAAGTTTTCCATCGCTCACAACCGCGGCTGCTTCGGCGCTTGCAATTTCTGCGCTATTGCCTTTCACCAAGGGCGCGAGGTGCGCTCACGAAGCGCGGAAAGCGTGCTTGACGAGGCAAAGAAGATCACCGCCCTTCCCGACTTTAAGGGATATATTCACGACGTGGGCGGTCCGACTGCCAATTTCCGTGAGAGCGCGTGTGAAAGACAGCTGACCGAGGGCGTTTGCCCGAACCGAAAATGTCTTGCACCGAAGCCCTGCAAAAATCTGCGTGTCGACCACAGCGAATACGCAAAGCTCCTTCTTGATATTGAGGCGCTCCCGAAGGTCAAGCGCGTTTTCGTGCGCTCCGGCATTCGCTTTGACTATTTGCTACTCGATAAGGACCCGACCTTTTTTGAGCAGCTTGTCTCCCATCACGTCAGCGGTCAGTTAAAGGTTGCGCCTGAGCATTGCTCGGCGGGCGTGCTTTCGGCTATGGGCAAGCCCGATATTGCCGTGTACGAGGCGTTCCGCAAGGAATACTTCCGTCTTTCCGAGAAATGCGGCAAGGAGCAGTACCTTGTTCCTTACTTAATGTCCAGTCATCCCGGCTCGGATATGAACGAGGCGATCCGCCTCGCCCTGTGGCTCAAAAAAAGCGGATACGCGCCTGAGCAGGTGCAGGACTTTTACCCCACGCCCGGCACGATCTCCACCGTAATGTACTACACGGGACTTAACCCCTTAACAAACGAAAAAATATACGTTGCTACCGACTATAAGGAAAAGCAGATGCAACGCGCTCTCCTCCAATACTCTCGCCCTGAAAACGCACATCTGGTGCGCGAGGCGCTCAGATACGCACACAGAGAGGACCTCATTGGCGACGGCGCGGGGTGTCTGGTGCGCGGAGAGGGTCACCCGATGCCCAAGAAGAAGACGCAAGGTGCGGGTAACAGCTTCGGCGGAAGATATGAAAAGAAGGGCAAGAAGGAGCCGAAAGCCATCGGGAAGAGAAACGGCACACCGACGGGCCCCAAGAGCGCAAAGGGCGCAAAAAAGCCTCCCGAAAAAAAGGGGGCGCCGCGCTTCAAGGGGAAGAGTGCGGGAAAGAAAAAATAACGGCTTGTGTTTTTTCACACAAGCATTAAAAAATTACAATTTTCTTTTTCTTTTTCCCTTTCTCAGTTTCCTTTTTCGGAAAATATGAAGTCGTTTTTTTCGTAGCTTTCTCCATTTATTTCCATACATTTTTTTGCAGTTTTTGGGGATAAATGGTAAAGTTGTGCATAACGCACATAAATCAGAGTTTTCCACTTTTCCACAGGCAATTTCGCGGAATTGTGGAAAACCCTCTTGGAATTTTTTGCCATCCATTGAAAAATCTGTATTTTTCGCGGATTTTTCAACATAGTTTTCAACATTTTCAACATTTTGGGTGTGGAAAACTTTTTTTGAAGAAAAAATCATTTTCTACGCTTTACCCTCTTGACATTTATTTTACCCATAAAATACCAAAAACAATTTTACCAAAAAAGGAAAAAATAAAAAATGACAAGCAACGAGATAGATACCCTCTTTAAGGAGAAGGAAGTTCGGAGCGAAGAGGTCTTTTCGGGCAAGGTCTTGCGCCTTTTTTGCGACGAGATCGAGCTGCCAAACGGCAAAAGATCCATGCGCGAGTACGCCCGTCACAGAGGTGCCGTCGCGGTGGTAGCTCTTGACGAAAACGAGAACGTTTACCTTGTGCGTCAATACCGATACGCGATCGGTCGCGTGACCGTAGAGATCCCTGCGGGCAAGCTTGAGATCGGGGAAAACGACACCGAGGCGGCGGCAAAACGCGAGCTTTCCGAGGAGATCGGAGCCACCGCCGGCAAATTCTCATTCCTTGGCACCTATCTTGCCTCTCCTGCCATTTTAACCGAGCGCATATACTGTTATCTCGCCGAGGACCTTTCCTTTGGAGAAAAGCATCCCGACGAGGACGAAAACCTCGCCACGCTCGTTATGCCGCTATCGGATGCGGTTGCCTCCATAGAGCGCGGCGAATGGGAGGACGGCAAAACGCTCTTTGCCCTACTCAAAGCCTACCTTTTAAAAAGAAAGGGATAAAATCTATGCAAGAAGAACGATATGCAAGAAGCGAGGCGCTTTTCGGCACGGGTGCGACGGATATTTTAAAGCAAGCGCACGTGGCTGTTTTCGGTCTTGGCGGCGTGGGCTCGTTTGCCGTAGAGGCTCTTGCCCGTATGGGCATAGGAAGCCTAAC
>JAZOSE010000006.1:0-5936 GCA_045656965.1 Eubacteriales bacterium | reverse complement strand
ACAAGACAGATAATTTGATTTTTAACATCGGGGGAAAGCTGCTTTACGGCAACGTATTCCAATATGCGATCCTTGACCTTTTTAAGACCGTCGTGATCCTCGTCAAGCACGCGCTTGGCAAAGGCAACGTCGGGAGTCGTTTCGGTGGCTTCGCACCAGGGGAATTCAAGGCAAGTATCAAGATATGTGCGAAGCACCGAGCCCTCGGCGGCGCCGAAGGGAGTTTTCGCAAGGCGAGAAAGCTCTTTATTTAACTTCTCGCGCACGTTATCGGGAAGGTGCGCCTTATCGATCTTTGCCTGATATTCCGCAATCTCATCGTCCTCGTCGCCGAGCTCCTGCTGAATCGCCTTCATCTGCTCACGCAAGAAGTATTCCTTTTGGTGATCGTCAATGCGTTGCTTGACTTGGCAGTGGATATCGTATTCCATGCGCAAGAATTCAAGCTCCTCTGTTACAACGTAAAGAAGGCGCTCAAGACGGGTCAAGGGATGAAAGACTTCAAGAATACGTTGCTTGCTCTTAAAGTTTAAAAGAACCGAGGATGCGATAAAATCGCAGAAAAGACCGGGGGTCTGGATTGCCGCGGCGGCGTTTAAGATCTCGTCGTTTAAGATGGGATGAATGCTTTTAACGTCCTTTACCATATCCAAAACGGTGTTGATCTTGTCCTGCGCGTCACCCGATGCTGTTTCCTCTACGCGAACTGTTTTGCAAATAAGGGTCGCGTATGTAACACCGTTTTCAGAGCGCATAGAGGAAAGCTTTGCACGGCAAAGTCCCTCAAAGACCACGTGAAGCGAACCGCGCTCGTCACGGTTTACGCGCTTGATCTGGCAAACTGTGCCGATGTGGTAAAGATCCTTTTGCGTGGGCTCTTCTACCGAAGGATCCTTTTGCGTTAAGAGAAAAACGGTGCCGTCTGCCTCGTTGGCGGCAGAAAACGCGCGAACGGTCGCCTCGCGCGCCAGCTCTAAGTTTAATTGAACACCGGGGAAGGCAACAGTGCCTCTCACGGAGATCATCGGGAGCGTTAGCTCTTTTGCGTGTTCTGTGGTTTTCGTCATAATGGGTTTCCTAACTTGTGTATTTGCTATCTATCAGTAAATGAAGTAAGCAGAATTTTATGAAGTCGCATAGGACTTTCATTATATTATAGCACACTTTTTCGGAAAATGCTATATAAATATTAAAAAACTTTATAATAAATATTATATCAAAACACCTTCTACCGCTTGCAAGAGAGAGCAAAATGTGATATAATAGCATAAATGAGCTTTAAAAGGAGAAATATATGTCGCTTTTGCCCGATAAAATATTCAATACCTTCGACGAAATTACCGTGGAGTTTTTACAGCAAAACGGCATAACTGCCTTGATACTCGACGTTGATAACACGCTGATTCCTTACGAGGAGGACGTGCCTCGCCCAGGCGTGCTTTCTTGGCTAAAGGAGCTAGAGGAAGCCGCTATCAAGGTATCCTTCGTCACCAACAATCACAAAAAGCGCCTTATGCGATTTAGCGAGTCGTTAGCGCTCCCCGCTTTTTCCGATAGCTTCAAGCCTTCTCGCAAAAACATGCGCAAGGCCATGGCGGCGATGGGCTCGCTCGTGGAAAACACCGCCAACATCGGCGACCAGATCTTCACGGATACGTGGGCAGGGAAGCGAATGGGCATTCGCACCTATCTCGTTTCGCCTATCAAGGATAAGCGTGACCCCTTTACGCGCTTTAAGAGGTTGCTTGAAAAGCCGATTTTGCGTAGATACCATAGAAAAAATACCGAGAAAAATGGAGAAAAATGATGGCAGATAGAAAAGAAGCGTTCTTCGGCCCGGGTGGCAACAGCGATAGCTTTCGCCTTTTGAAGAAAACCACGCTTGACGCACCCGCCTGGCTTTCCGAGAACGGACTGGACGCATATGAATATGAAGCCGGCCGCGGATTTACCGCGTCGGCGGCTGTGCTCTCGCTGATCGGACAAAACGCAAAGCAAGCCGGTATTTACACCTCGGTTCACGCGCCGTATTTTATTTCACTTTCGGGTGTGGTCACCGAAACGCGCTTAAAAAGTATTTCGTATATTGAAGAAAGCATAAATGCCGCACTTGCGCTCGGCTCGGACATCATCGTGGTGCATACAGGCTCCGCGGCGAAGATCACGAGAAGGGAAGCCGTAGAGCTCGCTAAGGACACGCTCTATAAAACCTTGGAGGCGATTCCGGACAGTGGCGTGAGGATCGGTCTTGAAACCATGGGAAAGATCAATCAGCTGGGAACTCTTGAGGAGGTCATAGAGCTTTGCTCGATCGATAAGCGCTTACAGCCTGTGGTTGATTTTGGGCATATGAACGCGCGCGAGCTTGGTGAGTGCTTCAAAACAGAGGACGACTACCTTCGTGTCTTTGATATGATTGCAGACACACTTGGTGAGGATTCTGCCAAGAATTTACATTGCCATTTTTCGAAAATTGAATGGACGAATGCGGGTGAAAAGCGCCACCTCACCTTTGAGGACGAGGTGTTTGGACCCGACTTTCGCCCCTTGATGCGTGTGCTTCGCCGTGAGGGACTGACCCCTACGATCATCTGCGAATCGGCGGGAACGCAGGCCGAGGATGCCTTTATAATGAAGCAATATTATAAGAGCCTTTAACGAATAAAAGGAGTTTTATGAATAACCGTTTATCTCTGTTTCGCGAGCGCCTTGCGGAACGTGAAATATCTGCCGCTATGATCAGCGATGAAAAAAATATCGGATATCTATGTGGCTATCGCTTTGAGGACGGCTGCTTGCTTATTACCCGGGAAAACGCATATGTAATTACGGATTTCCGATATAAAGAGGAGGCAGAAGCCACGGTTTCTTCCGCTTTTTCTGTGGTTACCCCCGAAAATAAGCCCACTTTTATTGCAGAAGCCTTAAAGCGCGAGGATGCCAAAAGCGTAGGCTATGAGAGCCGCGTTGTAACCGTCGCAGAATTTCATCGTTTTGAAAGTGCTATAACGCTTCCGCTCGTTCCTATGGGAGATATTCTCCCACAAATGCGTGCCGAAAAGAGAGAGGAGGAGATTGCCTCCATTAAAACGGCACAAGAGATTGCGGAGGGCGCGTTTGCCCACCTTCTTTCCGTCATGGATCCGAGTATGACGGAAAGTGATCTTTCCCTTGAGCTTGCGTACTTTATGCGAAAGCACGGCGCGGAAGGGAACAGCTTTGAAACGATTGCTGCCTCGGGCGCTGCGAGCGCTCTGCCACACGCTAAATGCCGAAAAACAAAGATTTCGGAAGGCTTTTTGACCTTGGATTTTGGTTGTGTTTACAATGGCTATTGCTCGGACATGACGCGTACGGTTTGCATCGGAAGAGCGAGCGAGGAAATGAAGCGCGTCTACAACACCGTACTTGAGGCACAGCTTGCGGCAATTGATTTTATCAAGGCGGGCGCCTCATGCGCAGCGGTAGATGCCGTTGCGCGCTCCATCATTCAAGCCGCGGGATACGGCGATGCCTTCGGTCATAGCCTCGGTCACGGCGTTGGCTTAAACGTACACGAGCTTCCAAACCTCTCTCCGCGCGCCTTAGAAACGCGCTTGAAGGCGGGCAACATCGTAACGGTAGAGCCGGGAATCTACCTTGAAGGGCGATTCGGCTGTCGTATAGAGGATATGGGACTGGTTACGGAAAACGGCTTTGAAAATTTCACAAAAACACCAAAAGAGCTTGTAGAACTCTTCGTTTGATCAAAAAAACTTCAAAAAACAGGGCAAAATGTAAATTTTTTTAAGAAAACACTTGCAAAATGCATTGTCTTGTTATATAATATTGTTGTTAAGAACGATAGTTATATCGTACGGTTGCAGTAGCAGCAACTTTTCTGTTATGACAAAATTTTTGCTACGCGAAAGGTGAATGATTATGGTTACAGCAGGCGATTTTAGAAACGGTATTACCTTTGAGTATGACGGTGGTGTTTGGCAGGTCGTTGAATTCCAGCACGTAAAGCCCGGTAAGGGTGCCGCGTTCGTAAGAACCAAGATGAAGAACGTCATCAACGGCGGCGTTGTTGAGAAGACCTTTAACCCCACTGAGAAATTTGAAAATGCTGTCATTGAGCGCAAGGAGATGCAGTACCTTTATAGTGATGGCGACCTTTACTACTTCATGGATATGGAGACCTATGACCAGCTTCCTCTCAACTCTGACAAGCTGGGCGACAACTTCAGATTTGTTAAAGAAAACACTATGTGCAAGATCATTTCCTACAAGGGCAATGTTTTTGGCGTAGAGCCTCCTTTCTTCGTAGAGCTCGAGGTTACCGATACCGAGCCCGGCGTTCGTGGCGATACCGCAACCAACGTTCAGAAGAACGCAACTCTTGAGACCGGCGCGGAGATCAAGGTTCCGATCTTTATCAATACCGGCGACATCATCCGTGTTGATACCCGTGTAGGCGAGTACCTCGAAAGAGCATAATTTTTAAAAGGGAGGCGTGTGACTTTTTAAGATCGACGTCTCCTTTTGATTATTTAAGTAAATTAACTGAAAGGTGGTTTAATAATATGAATCTTAGTGAAAACGCAGCATATCTCAAAGGCTTGGCAGAGGGTCTTGGCATTGGTAACGAGGCTCCCACCGACAAGCTTATCGTAAAGCTTCTTGATCTTGTTGCCGAGATGGCAGAGAAAATCGAGGATCTTCAGTCTCAGTGCGACGACCTGAACGACTATGCGGACGAGCTTGACGCTGACCTTGGCGACGTTGAGGAATATCTCTTTGCCGACGATGACGACGAGGAGTATGACGACGACGCATTTGAGGTTACTTGTCCTGCCTGCGGTGAGGTTATCTGCTTTGATGATACGGTAGACCCCTCCGAGCTGATCTGTCCCGCTTGCGGCGAAGAGTTTGACGCTGTTTGCTGCGATTGCGACGCAGAGGATTGCGAAGGCTGCGCTGCCGACGAGGAATAATCTAAAGGCGCTCTAAACTAAAAAAGACAAGCACAAAAGGGAAGGGTAAATACCTCATTTTGTGCTTGTTTTTTTGTTTTTTATCATTGATTTTGCTTGATAAATAGCCCAAAATCATATATTTTCTTGGCTTATTCTTGAGCAGAATGAACAATGCATTTTCAAGAGTCTTCCAGTAGAAAACGTTCGTATTTTTACCTAAAAACGTTTAAAATCAAGGAAAGTGTTATAAAGAAAAAGCGCCGATCAAGTTCCCTTTTCGGCGCTTTTTGGATTTTGTATAATTGCTATTTGGACTTATGCCAAAGCCTTGATGACCTCATCGTACCAAGCGGTAACCTTTTCGGTCTCCTCAGAGGTAAGAGCCTTCGAGAAGCCTGCAAAAAGGCCCTTTACGGGGAAATAAAGAACGTTCTCGATAACGTTAGCGCCTGCGGAGCGTACCCAATCCGTTACCATTTTAGCATCAGCTTCGCTACCGTCAACGATCAGGGCTACGTTCTGAGCCTTATCCTTGGAGAGTTCCTGGCAGAAGCGTCTGAAGGAATCGGGCATATTGCTCTTAAGAGAAGCAATAATAACAACGAGTCTTTCACGATCGCAGGAGTACGCAGGGGGAATAACGTCCGATGCCTTCTCACCGTTCTTTGCGAGAATCTCACCAATGGTCTTAAGCTTGCCTTTGCCGCTGGCTACGAGTGCGCGCATTTTCATAATAAAATATCCTCCAAAAATTATTTTTATAATCAGAAACAGCGTTTCTAAATATTGAGTTAAACGAAGTCAACTAAGCTTGCATATAAGCAAAAATGCTGTAAAACGGCTCAAAAAGCTTTAAAAACCGCTTTTTCACTTCCCTCAATTATACAAAATTTGCATTTTGTATAATTGGGTCTATATCTCGGTAGGGGCTTCTCTGCGTCCTTCCTACCACGCGAGGCGGATTTGCACTGCCATCCG
>JAZOSE010000005.1:0-5906 GCA_045656965.1 Eubacteriales bacterium | reverse complement strand
GCCTTCAGGGATGTTGACGCTCGTTAGGCTCTTGCAACGATAGAAGGCATAATAGCCGATGCTCGTCACGCCATTAGGAATCGTGATGCTCTTAAGGCTGGTGCAATCCCTGAAGGCATAATCGTCGATGCTCGTCAGTTGGCTGTTTTCACCAAAAGTGATGCTCGTGAGGTTGGTGCAACCAGAGAAGGCATAAGAGTCGATGCTCGTCACGCTGTCAGGGATCGTGATGCTCGTAAGGCTTGTGCAACCAGAGAAGGCAGAACCGCCGATGCTCGTCAGCTTGCTGTTTTCGCCAAAGGTGATGCTCGTAAGGCTATCGCAATTATAGAAGGCAGAAGAGCCGATGCTCGTCACGCTATCGGGAATGTTAATACTCGTAAGACTCGTACAACTGGAAAAGGCCGATGCATCGATGCGCGTTATCGTCTTAGGTAAAACAATTTCTGTGATACCGGTACAACCCAAGAATGCCCCTTTTGCAATGTAAGAGACTTCATACTCAGAAACAGTAGCTGGAATGATAATTTTGGTGTCTGTACAAGAACCGATTCCGGTCACGATGCAATATTTGCCATTTTCATCTATGTCTATCGTGTAATCGAGACCCACTGAGCCGGTCATGGGAATGGCTTCTTCATTTGCTCTCCCGCCGCACACGGTACATTCGGTATATTTAAGACCGTCTTCGTCTTTCTTCGCCTCTTTCTCAACGATCCACTCGCCATCCGTGTGCTCCAGCAAAGGAATAGTCTCGCTCTCCTGCTCACCACAAGAGCAACGTCTTACCTTCGTGCCCTCTTCTGTGCACGATGCTTCTTTTGTTGTCTTCCACTCGCCATAGGAATGGGTGTGTTCGGGGTTGGCGGAATCGTTGCCTCCGGCGGTGCTTTCGGTGTCTCCTTCGGCATTGCCTCCCGTACTTCCGCCGGTGCTTCCGCCCGTGTTATCATCACACGCAACCAAAGCAAACACAAGCGCGAAAACAAGCGCGAGAACTAAAAACAGCTTTTTCATGGTTTTCTCCCAAAAATTCAGTTTTGTTTGGTACTAATCATTATAGCACAAACCCCTATAAAATTCAACTCTTTTTGTCAAAATCTACTATTTTCTGCTATTTTTATTACGCTTTCATACTTTCGTACAGTTATAAAGGACGGAGACTGCCTCCTTGCCGTTTTCAAATTTTGTATACTTTTTATTGTCCTAAGATTTTCCTTAAATAAAGTTTGCATTCTTCTTTAATTGACATTTAGTGAATGTCAATTATGTGTACATCCTACCATATAATAAAGAAAATGTCAAGCACTGAATGTCAAAATGTGCAATTTTTCAGTGATTTTTGACAAATCCGAAGAAAATCGATTTGTGTGGGGGATTAAAAGATGTTCAAGACCAAGGCAGATGAAAGAAATAATTTTTGCGGCACGAACGTGTACCGCATCAGAAAGAGCTTTTTGCCGAAGATGTCGCAAAGAATGCTTGCCGAAAAGCTTCAGCTTTTCGGTATGGACGTGGACAAGAATGCGGTGCAACGCATTGAGTGCGGCAAGCGCGTTGTGACAGATATTGAGCTTGTGGCGCTCTCTCTCGCGCTTCGTGTGCCTGTTTCGGATCTCCTTGAAGGTGCCTTGCCTTATCCCGAAAGATATTAAAAAAGCACGCCTTTCGGTTGCTTTTTGTGGGAAGGTGTGCTATACTATTCTAAAATACAACGGCAGGAGACGAAAATGAACACTTGCTATATCATTGGGGCGATGCCCTTTGGAGAGCGCTTTTCGGTGGACGGAAGCGATCTCGTGATCGCCGCAGACGGCGGTCAGGCGGCGCTTGCGCGCTTAGGCATCCGTCCGCAGCTTGTGGTGGGAGATTTTGACTCCTCCGAGGCACCCACGGACATTCCCTTCATACGCCATCCCGTGGAAAAGGACGACACCGACACCGCTTTGGCGGTGAAGGAGGGGATGAGACGTGGCTACGAATATTTTATTTTCTACGGCTGCACGGGTGGTCGCTTTGATCACACGCTCGCCGCGATTCAAACGCTTCACAGACTTTCCGTCGAAGGTCTTCACGGCTATTTGGTTTTTGAAGATGGCACCGTCGGCACAGTTGTTGTAAACAAATCTTTACAGCTTGCGCCAAAAGGAACGGTCTCCGTCTTTTCTCTCACCGACGAGAGCGTGGGAGTTTCTATCGAGGGCTTAAAATATCCCTTAAAGGATGCACGCTTAACGAACGATTTTCCGCTTGGCGTTTCCAACGAGGGAGACGGCTCGCTCGCCAAGATCTCGGTAGAGCGCGGTGCGCTTCTCGTCATCTTCAATAGGTAATATGAGCATTTCATCACTCTTTACGCGCTTTTTTGACCTTGCTATTCCAAAGCGTTGCGCGGTTTGCCGTGAGCCCGTTCCCAAAAACTGCGCCTTATGCCCCGCCTGCGAGGAAGAATATAAAAAAGAACGGCTTGCCGAGTGCGGCATTTGCGGTCACCTTCTTTGTGAGTGCGCCTGCCCGACGCCGTACCTATCTAAGCACGGCGTGAAGCGCTTGGTCAAGCTCTTTCGCTACCGCCCGTCGGACACGCACGGGCATTCGTTAAACCTTCTTTTATATAGGCTCAAGCACGACAACGTCTCCGCCCTTCGCGATTTTCTCGCGGAGGATCTAAAGGCGGCGATGGATAAGACGGTAGGAAGACCCCTGCCTGCGGTGATCACCTTTGTGCCGCGCACTGTGCGGGAAAGACGGAAATACGGCTTTGATCAGTCGGGAGAGCTTGCCAAAGCACTCGCAAAGAAAACGGGAATCCCCTTTGCCGTGCTTTTAAAAAGAGCGGCGAAAACGCCGCCGCAAAAGAAGCTTCGCAGTACCGAGGAGCGCATAAAGAACGCCAAAGCGTCTTACGCGCCTGCGTGCGAGGAAAATTTGCGCGGACGAACTGTATTTTTGCTTGATGATACGGTAACGACGGGATCGTCGATTGCCGCTTGCGCGCATATCCTTCGCACAATGGGCGCGCGAGAGATCGTTGCCATCGCGCCCTTTCTCTCTTACCGCCACAAGAATATCGCTTTTGAGCACGCAAAGAACTCAAGAGAAGAAAGATTTTACGCTAAAAAGTAAATAAAATTTTACATTTTCATAGCAAGCCCTGCCAAAAGCGCTACACCGTATGGCAGGGCATTTTCATCGAATCGCACCTTGGGGTGATGCAGGGGATAGGCATATCCCTTTTCTTTTTTGCCTGCCGCCAGCGACAAAAAAAGAGACGGCACGCGCTCGGCAATAAAGGCAAAGTCCTCGCTTCCCCCGCGCGGCTTGCTTTCGAAGGGCGGGAGTAAAAAATAGGGGATCTCCGTGCAAGCACCCGTTAGCACCTTGATGGCGTGAGCGCGCGCCTCTTCGCTTTGCACAAGCGCGGGGCAAGAGGCTTCATGCGAAAACGCGCTTCGCACACCGAAGGCAGAGGATATCCCCTCGCAAACGCGAGGAATGCGCTCCAAAAGCAAGCCTCTCGTTTTTTCGTCGTGCGTGCGGAAGCTTCCGCCGATCCGTGCCTCGCTCGGCACGGCGTTGAGCGCGTGACCGCCTTCCAAAAGGCACACCGAGAGCACCGCCTCCTTCTCTGCTCCGACCTCCTTTGACAAAAGTCCCTCTAAAGCAAGAAGTGAATGCGCGGCAGAGGAAAGAGGGCTTACGCTTTTCTCGGGCATCGCTCCGTGTGCCCCCTTGCCGAAAAAGCGCACCGAGAAAAAGTCGGAGGCGGCGGTCGTTGCGCCCGCGGGCGACACGATAACCGTTCCCGTTTCCATTTCACTCGACGGAAGCACGTGCAAGCCGTATGCAAGGCGAGGTTTACTTTTTAAGGCACCGTTCTCTATCATCGCACGCGCACCGCCGAGGATCTCCTCAGCGGGCTGAAACATCAGAGCTACGCCGCAGGTGAGTGCTTCCCTATGCTTTTTTAAAAGTGCGGCGGCACCGAGAAGCATTGCCGCGTGCATATCGTGACCGCAGGCGTGAGAGCTTGCGCCGCGCGCGCTATACGAAAGCTCGCTTTTCTCCCGGATGGGAAGCGCATCGGTGTCCGCACGCAGAAGAATACCGTCCTCCCCCTCCCTTACGGTGGCGAGAATGCCGCCGCCTATTTCGCAAAAGGGGATAGAAAGGCGGGTAAGCTCCTTTTTGATATAGGCATTGGTTTGCTTCGTGTCAAAGCCGACCTCGGCGGTGGTGTGAAAAAAGCGTCTGTGCGCGACAAGCGCGGAAAGCTGTGCCTTTGCTTCGTTTAAAATACTCATCGAACCGCTCCCTTGTTTTTTCTTTATTATGCCCAAAAGAAAAAAGCACTTGCGTGCATCGCAAGTGCTTTTTAAATATCAAAACATAGCCTTCAGTCGCTTTGCCGCCTCGGCAAGCTCCTTAACGGCGACGTGCACCGTTTCGGGTGTGAACTTTCCGCAATGGCGGTCTGCTTCAAGAGTTAAGTCGCCCTTATAGCCAACCTCCTTGAGTGCCGCAACAACAGCGTCAAAATCGATCTTCATACTAAAGGGAATGGCGTGCGAATCAAAGTGCTGGTCGTTATCGTGGATATGAAGCGCGCCAAGGCGATGACCAAGGGCGCGGATCATTTCGGGTGCCGAGGTGTTCTGCCCCTCCATTTCGGCATGACCGATATCAAGGCATGCGATGAGGAAAGGATCGTTTACCGCGTCGATATGGCGAACGAAGCTTTCGGGTGAGGAGCAAGCCGCGGGAAGCGCGATGTTGGCCTTTTCATCCCAGTTCCACATATTTTCCGCGGCGAGAATCACGCCGTAGTCCTTCGCCATCGGCAACAGCTCAAAATACATTTCGGCGTTCTCTTCGGGGGATTTATTATTGTCAGGGTGGATCACGCAGATCTTGCCTCCCACCTCGGCGGTGCATTCGATCGCGCGCGGCTGCAGCTTGCGGATCCAGTCGAAATATACGGGAAAGGGGGCGTGCGACTGATTGCAAGCAATGCCGTTGTCAAGCCCTATTTGCTTGATTTTTCTTGCAAAGGCAAGATAGTCGTCACCGGCGAGGGGGTGGTCCTTGTTCGTCATCTGGAACATAGAAAAATCAAAGGCGTCAAAGCCTGCCTCGGCGACCAAGTAGACCGCCTTTTCCATGCCTACAAGCTTTGCAATCGAATTGATCTCGGTTGAGGTTTTCATACTGTACCCGTCCTTTTTCCTCAGGAAATTTCATGCTTAAATTATAGCACTCTTTTGCGCATAAGTCAAACAAAACCGAAAAAGAAAAGGTTTTAATTGACAGGCAGGGAAAATGGTGGTATAATAACTGCGAAAACACTAAAAACAGGTGGTATAGGCTATGGACAAGCAAGAGCTGTCAGCACTTTTTGCAAGCACCTTTCCCTTTTGGGAAAAGATGAGCGAAAGAGACAAGGAGACCTTTCTTCGCTCCTCGCAAACCGTACGCTTCAAAAAGGGCACCAATATACACGACGGCAACGAATGCACGGGCGTTATACTCGTTAAAACGGGTAGCCTGCGACTCTACATACTCTCCGAGGATGGAAAGGAAATAACTCTTTATCGCATCTTCCCGGGCGAGATGTGTATGCTCTCGGCGTCATGTGTGCTTGAAACCGTTACCTTTGACGTTTTCGTTGACTCCGAGGAGAACAGCGATTGCGTGGTTATCGGCGGTTGCATTTTTGAGGACCTTTCTCGCAGAATGTCCGAGGTAAAAATCTTTGCGCTTGAAGCTGCTCTTTCAAGATTTTCCGATGTTATGTGGGTAATGCAACAAATTTTATTTATGAGCATGGATAAGCGACTTGCAATATTCTTAATCGACGAATCCTCAAAGCGGGGAAGTGACGTTATCACGCTTACTCACGAGCAGAT
>JAZOSE010000004.1:0-16640 GCA_045656965.1 Eubacteriales bacterium | reverse complement strand
AGAGGGAGCGGTGTCCGAGATAATAGATAACGTAAGACGACGCGGAGACGCGGCTCTCTTTGAGTACTGCGAGAGATTTGACAAGGTAGCGCTCTCCTCTCTTGAGGTGAGCGAGGCGGAGATAGACGAGGCGTTCTCGCTTGTTGATGCCGAGTTTATAGGTATCGTTGAGGAGGCGGCAAAAAACATTCGCGCCTTCCACGAAAAGCAGCTGCGCGAGGGCTTTGTCATTCGCCGCGAGGACGGCGTGGTGGTGGGGCAGAAGATAACGCCCATTGAGAAGGTGGGACTTTACGTTCCCGGAGGCACGGCGGCATACCCCTCTACGGTGCTTATGGACAGCATTCCCGCAAAGATCGCGGGTTGCGGTGAGATCTGTATCGTTACACCTCCTACTCGTGAGGGAAAGGTAAACCCCGTTATTTTAGCGGCGGCAAAGATCGCTGGCGTTGACCGCATCTTTAAGGTTGGCGGCGCACAGGCTATTGCGGCTTTGGCATATGGCACTGAGAGCATTCCGAAGGTGGATAAGATCGTTGGCCCGGGTAACGCCTTTGTAGCCGAAGCAAAGCGCCAGGTCTTCGGTATGGTCTCCATCGATATGATTGCAGGCCCGAGCGAAATTTTGGTCGTTGCCGACGCAAAGAGCGATCCCGAACATATCGCGGCAGATCTTCTTTCCCAAGCGGAGCACGACAAAAACGCAAGCGCCGTGTTGGTTACCGACAGCATGGCTTTTGCAAATGCAGTCTCCTTTGCCATCGAGGAGCAGTTAAAAACGCTTCCCAGAGCAGAAATTGCCCGCGTTTCCATTGATAACAACGGTAAGATCATTGTGGCAAGCACACTTTCCGTTGCCATTGATATTGCCAACGAGATCGCACCCGAGCATCTTGAGCTTTGCGTTGACAATCCCTTTGATTACTTAGACAGCATTAAGCACGCAGGAAGCATTTTTATGGGCAGATACTGTCCCGAGGCGCTGGGCGACTATTTCGCAGGACCCAACCACACGCTTCCTACCAGCGGTACGGCACGCTTTTCCAGCGCGCTTTCCGTTGACGATTTCGTAAAAAAATCTCAATATACCTATTACACCGAGGCAGCACTTGCCGCCGTTGCGGAGGATATTGCCTTCTTTGCGCACAAGGAAGGGCTTGATGCGCACGCCAAAAGCGCTATCATCCGCACCGAGAAAAAATAAGGATACCGAAGATGAGTAGATTTTTAAGCCAAGAGTATAAGAGTCTTGAGGAGTACGTACCGGGTGAGCAGCCGCAGGACAAGAAGTACATCAAGCTCAACACCAACGAGTCGCCGTATCCGCCCTCGCCTGCCGTTTTGGACGCGGTAAACAGGGAAGCGGCAGAAAAGCTATGCCTTTACAGTGACCCCGAAAGTCGAGTATTAAAGGAGAAGCTTGCCACCCTTTACGGTGTGAAGTCGGAAAACGTATTCGTTTCCAACGGCTCCGACGATATTCTCAATTTTGCCTTTATGGCGTTCGGAAAGAAAAACGGCGTTGCTTACCCCGATATCACCTACGGCTTTTACAAGGTTTTTGCCCAGCTGCACGGCATTCAAAGCAAGGTGATTCCGCTTTGCGACGATTTTTCCGTGGATGTAAGCAAGTTTTTTGATTGCGGAAAAATGGTAGTCCTCGCTAACCCGAACGCACCGACGGGTATCGCTCTTTCTCTGGAAGCGATCGAGCAGATCGTTGCAAAGAATCGTGATAACGTGGTGCTGATCGATGAAGCCTACGTGGATTTTGGCGCACAGTCGGCGCTTTCGCTTATGGAGAGGTACGACAATCTTCTTGTGGTACAGACCTTTTCAAAGTCACGGAGCATGGCGGGAGCAAGACTTGGCTTTTGCTTTGCAAGTGCCGAGATCATTCGCGACCTTGAAAAGATCAAATATTCCACCAACCCCTACAATATCAACCGCATTACGCAAGCGGCAGGCGCGGCGGCGCTGGATGAAAACGATTATTACTTGTCCAACGCACAAAGGATCGTTCGCGCCAGGGAGTATACCGAAAAGGCACTTACAGAGATCGGCTTCACCGTTCTTCCTTCCTCGGCAAACTTCGTTTTTGCCAAGCACGCAAGAGTGTCGGGCGAGGAGATCTATCTTCGCTTGAAGCAGAGCGGCGTTCTTGTTCGTCACTTTAACAGCGAAAGGATCAAGGATTTTAACCGTATCACCATCGGCACGATGATGGATATGCAAAAAATGATCTATATTCTAAAAAGCATCGTTTTGGAGGATAAATAAATGAGAAACGCAGAAATCGCAAGAAAAACCGCAGAAACGGATATCTTTCTTTCTCTCTCTCTCGACGAGCCGTTTGCCTCGTACATTCACACGGGCTGTGGCTTCTTTGACCATATGCTCACCCTTTTTGCAAAGCACGGAGGCTTTGGACTGAAGGTGAAGTGCATCGGTGATACTGCCGTAGATTATCATCACAGTATTGAGGATATTGGCATTTGCCTTGGTAAGGCGTTTGCCGAGGCTCTTGGTGATATGGCAGGAATTTACCGCTATGCTGACATTATTTTACCGATGGACGAGGCATTGGTTCTGGCGGCTGTTGACGTTTCGGGAAGATCGTATCTTTCTATGGAACTGGATATTCCTTGCGCTAAGGTTCACGATTTTGACACCGAGCTTGTGCAAGAGTTTTTTGAGGCGTTCGTTCGCCATGCGGGTATCACGCTCCACTTTAAGCAGTTAAACGGCACCAACTCCCACCACATTATCGAAGCGACCTTTAAGGCGTTTGCCCGCGTGCTTCGTGCCGCTGTTGCCATCAATCCCGAGGCGAAGGGTGAAATTCCTTCCACTAAAGGCTCTTTAGTTTAAAACGAAAGCGAAAACATATGATAGTTATAATTGATTACGGTGTAGGAAATCTTTTTTCTCTCACCTCCTCGCTTCGCGCGATTGGCGCGGACGTGTGCGTCAGTAGCGATCCTGAGCGTATCAAAAGTGCGGATAAGCTGATCCTTCCCGGCGTCGGTGCATTTTCCGATGCGGCGGCTAAGCTCCGTGAAAGCGGACTTCGTGAGCTGATCATTGAGGAAGCGAAGGCAGGGAAGCCCCTTATGGGTATTTGCCTCGGTATGCAGCTTTTGTTTGAAAAAAGCTACGAATATGGCG
The DNA here is from genome assembly GCA_045656965.1 of Eubacteriales bacterium. GTDB lineage: Bacteria > Bacillota > Clostridia > Oscillospirales > CAG-272 > UBA1740. Next base: position 13,472 of record JAZOSE010000004.1, on the reverse strand, counting down.
AGCACGAGGGTCTCGGTATTTTAAAGGGAAGCATCGTTCCCTTTAAGGACGTTCTTTCGGCAGAATATAAGATTCCCCAGATTGGCTGGAATGCCATTCATTTTAAGGAGGGAACTCCTATTTTCCGTTACATAAAGAACGGAGACTTCGTTTATTTCGTGCATTCCTACTATGCCCCTCTTCAAACGCCCTCTATGGCGGCGTCCACCGAGTACGGCATCGAGTTTGCCTCTGCGGTAGCCGATGGTAACGTTTACGGCTGCCAGTTTCACCCCGAAAAAAGTGGCAAGGTCGGTCTTGATATTCTTCGCGGCTTTTGCGACCTATAAGGAGGGAATGAAATGCTGATTTTTCCCGCTATTGACCTATATGATAAAAAGGCGGTTCGACTTTATAAGGGTGACTATAAGGAAATGACCGTATACAGCGAAGACCCGCTTTCCGTCGCCAAGGACTTTGAGGCGGCAGGCGCGACGTATATTCACATGGTTGACCTTGAGGGTGCTAAGGATGGCACCACTCCTAACCTTTCGGTTGTAAAGGAAATCGCGCAATCCACCTCGCTTCGCGTGGAGATCGGTGGTGGCATTCGCTCGATGGAAACGGTAGATAAATATATCTCTGCCGGGGTTTATCGCGTTATTCTCGGCACTTCTGCCGTGACAGACGAGGACTTTTTAAAGGCAGCACTTGCAAAATACGGTGAAAAAATTGCCGTTGGCGCAGATATCAAGGACGGCGTTGTCGCCATCAAGGGGTGGCTTGAAAGCTCCGGTGTTTTGTGCGACGATTTCTTTGCCAAAATGCAAGCTCTCGGAGTAAAAACGGTGATTTGCACAGACATCTCTAAGGATGGAGCTATGAAGGGCACAAATCTTGCGCTTTACAAATCACTTTCGGAAAGGTTTTCCATTGATATCGTAGCCTCGGGCGGCGTCTCCTCTATGGATGACGTGCGCGCGCTTCGCGCTATGAATATGTACGGCGCCATTATCGGTAAGGCTTACTACGTCGGCGCCATTAATTTGAAGGAAGCTATCGAGGTTGCAAAATGATAACGAAAAGAATTATTCCTTGTCTTGACGTCAAGGACGGGCGCGTGGTAAAGGGCGTAAACTTTGAAGGACTTTCCGATGTTTCTTCTCCCGTTTCGCTGGCAAAGTATTATAGCGATTCGGGTGCCGACGAGCTCGTGTTTTACGATATTACGGCTTCTGCCGAGGGTAGAGCCCTGTTTACCGACGTTTTGCGTCAGGTGGCTTCGGAGATCTTTATTCCTTTGACCGTGGGTGGCGGTATCAACACCGTATCTGATTTTGACCGTGTTTTGAAGTGCGGTGCGGATAAGGTCAGCGTCAACTCGGGTGCTATTCGCAACCCCTCGCTCATTGAGGAGGCGGCAAAGCTTTACGGAGACCAATGCGTCGTTCTGTCTGCCGACATTAAGCGTGTGGACGGCGTTTTTCGAGTTTTTGCCAAGGGCGGCAGAGAAAATACGGGTATGGAGGCGATCGAATGGATCCGCCGTTGCGTCGGTATGGGCGCAGGTGAGGTCGTCGTTAACTCTATTGATACCGACGGCGTGAAGCGCGGCTTTGATATTGAGATGCTAAAGGCGGTGTGTGGGGCGGTAAACGTTCCCGTTATTGCATCAGGCGGCGCGGGCTCTGTGAACGACTTTATTTCGCTCTTTAAGGAGATTCCCGACATTGACGCAGGTCTTGCCGCGTCGGTATTCCATTTCGGTGAGATCGCTATTCCCGATTTGAAGGCGGAGCTTTCCAAAAACAACATCAACGTAAGAATATAAGAGGAAAAAACAATGTTTGATACCAATAAGCTTAATTTTGTCGAAAAGGGTCTCATCCCCGCCGTTGTCGTGGATGCCTACACAAAAAAGGTTCTTACCGTAGCGTACATGAGCCGCGAGAGCCTCAAAATTACGATGGAAAAGGGTCTTACCTGCTTTTATAGCCGCAGCCGCGATGAGCTTTGGCTGAAGGGTGAGACGAGCGGAAATTATCAGCACGTCGTTTCCATCACCGCTGACTGTGATATGGATGCCCTCACCGTTGTGGTGGAAAAGGACGGACCTGCTTGCCACAAGGGGACGGACTCTTGCTTTAACACCGAGGTGTATCAGAGCGAGGAAAGACACGAGTTTACGATGAACGGTCTTTATTCCTTGCTTCTTGACCGCAAGGCGACCCTTCCCGAAAACTCTTATACCACCTATCTTTTCCAAAAGGGCACGGATAAGATCCTTAAAAAGATCGGCGAAGAAAGCACCGAGGTCATCATTGCCGCAAAGGCGGACGACAAGAAAGAAACTGTATATGAGATTGCCGACCTTGCTTATCACGTTATGGTCTTGATGGTAGAGAAGGGAATTTCTCTTGAGGATATTCAAAAGGAGCTTGGCTCGCGTCACGTTATCGACCACAAGGTCAAACAGGAGAAAATGACCTAACGCTATAAAAAATCCGATTTCTGTTGAAATCGGATTTTTCTTTTATATGAGCCGCTCTTCAATAAGACCGCCGCTTTTTAAATAGCCTCCGGCAGAGGTGCCGAAGCACGCCTTAAAATCGGAAGAAAAGCGAGTGACACTTCCATAGCCAATGGCGTGGGCGGTCTTTTCAACCGATGCAAAGCAGAAAAGAAGCTCGCTTGCGCTTTGCATTCGTATAAGGGTCAGGTACGCCTTGGGAGAAATGCCTAAATGCTCGCAAAAGAGCTTATGAAGGCGTGCGACGGAAAGCCCGTTTTCTTTGGCTATTTCCTCTTGTGTTAAGCGAGATTTGAAATGGTTTTTAATGTAAAGCATCGCTTTTTTGAGGGATAAAGGAAGGCAGCACTCGTAAAGCTCAATTTCCTCATCGTTTTCCGTATAGGGCGAGACGTGGGCGTTTAAAAGCTCTAAAAGAGAAAGGACTTGAAATAAAGACACACGCTCTTCGCCAAGAAGTGCTTCGCAGGCGGCAAACAAGCTCTCCCTTTGACTGCCCGTGCTTAGCTTGTTTTTGCGGTTTGCGCAAGCGGCAAGCAAAAGAGGGTAATTATGCTCTAAAAGAGCTTGAGGCAGGGTAATGCGATAGAAGCGAAGCGGCGCGCTTTGTGTTGCCGCTTTCATAACGTGAAACGGCGGAACGATGAATGTGTCGCCCTCTTCAAGCTTAAAGAGTGTGTTATCGATAAGCACGGGCGCGTGTGCCTCTTTCATGACGTAAAATACCGCTTCGTTTCTCAAATTGCGGGAAAGATGCGTTTCTTCACGGTACTCCGCATATTCAATTTTAAAGTTAAAGTCCTCTATGCCATCTACTTTCTGCTCTTTTTCGATCTTCATAACGTTTCCTTTTGGTTTTATGCTATTATTTTACAATTTCATTGCCGTTTTGTCAATCTTTGCGATAGAAAAAACAAAAAATATAGGGGAATTTCTATAAAAAAGTAAAAAAAGAAAAAAGGACTTGCTTTTTCTCAAAATATGAGATATAATATTTCGTGGTAATAATAATGCTATAAGCGAAAGGATGAATTTTTCATGTTAGTTTCCGCAAAAGAAATGCTTGAAAAAGCAAAGGCCGGTCATTATGCAGTCGGTCAGTTTAACATCAACAACCTTGAATGGACGAAAGCGATCCTTTTAACGGCACAGGAAATGAATTCTCCCGTTATTCTCGGCGTTTCCGAGGGTGCAGGAAAGTATATGTGCGGTTATAAGACTGTTGTCGGTATGGTTAAGGGCATGATCGAGTGCCTCGGCATCACCGTTCCCGTTGCGCTTCACCTTGACCACGGCTCCTACGAGGGCGCAAAGGCTTGCATTGAGGCAGGCTTCTCCTCCGTTATGTTTGACGGCTCTCACTATCCTATCGAAGAAAATATCGCAAAAACCAAGGAGCTTGTTGCAACCTGTAACGAGCTTGGTCTCTCCCTTGAGGCAGAGGTTGGCGCTATCGGCGGCGAGGAAGACGGCGTTGTCGGCATGGGCGAGTGCGCAGGTCCCGACGAGTGCAAGATGATTGCAGATCTCGGCATCACGATGCTTGCCGCAGGTATCGGCAATATTCATGGTAAATATCCCGCAAACTGGGCAGGACTCAGCTTTGAGACGCTTGCCGCTATCTCCGAGAAGGTTGGCGCTATGCCCCTCGTTCTCCACGGTGGCACGGGAATCCCCGCTGATATGATCCAGAAGGCGATCTCGCTCGGCGTTTCCAAGATCAACGTAAACACGGAGTGCCAGCTCGCATTTGCCGCTGTGACCAGAAAGTATATCGAGGCAGGCAAGGGCCTTCAGGGTAAGGGCTTTGACCCCAGAAAGATCCTCGCTCCCGGTGTTGAGGCTATCAAGGCAACCGTTAAAGAAAAGATGGAGCTCTTCGGCTCTGTCGGTAAGGCATAAGAAAGCTTTTTGCCCTTGCACGAAAGTGCAAGGGCTTTTTCTTTTTTCTTTGAAAAGGAATTGACATCGTACGTTAAATATGATATAATATAGGATAACGAAAAAATGGAAAGGGGGCAGGTTTTGTGAAGGAAAAGGACGATTTTTGGGATATCGAAAGCCTGCTTCCGCCGAAAAGAAAAACGGCGATCAGAAGCACCCCTCCCGCGGTAAGCCCCGTTCCCATAGTGCTTGACGCAAAGACCGATAAAATCGTAGAAAGCCGAAAAATTTCCTTTGCATCGGGCGAAAAGGAGCTCTTTAAGGATTACGTGCCTCTATGGAATCCTATGATCCACAGAATTAGGATTTATAGAGAAAAGAACACCTACAAGCTTTACCATATTTTTCTTTCCGATGCCGTTCGGTATTTGGACGAGAAGGGAGAGGCGTGCCCCTTTGTTCCCGCGTATTCGTATATTCCGCAATATTCTCAGCTTAACGCAGCACAAAGAGCCTATTATTTTTATTTTCGCGATGAGGCGAACAGGGAAAACTATATTAAAACAAACCAGAGCTATTTTTTGCTCTACGTTTATGAAATTCTGAATCTGCCGGATTATATCCCGCCAAAGATAGGTATCGTAAGGATGGCGAAGGCGTGGCGCGCTTATAGAAATCAGCTTCCCGAGCTTGATAACTTTATGGCAGGCTGGCTTTCCGATTATGCCTTTTTGCACGAGCTTGCTTTGCCTGAGGACGTTCTTGCTCCATTTTTGAAGGATATTTTATCGCATTCGATGTTAAAGGAGTTTTATTTGGGCGGAAGCGGTACGATCTCCGACTGCCGTCTTGACGCATTTTTGGCACTTTCCTCGGATTACGATTACAAAAGAGGCAGATATGCAAGCGGCGAGGATAAAGAGCTCTTTTTAGGACACGTGCAAAGAGCCTCGCGGATAGCCGTCGACGCCATTCTTCAAAAAGAGGCAAAGGAAAGCACCTTCCAAACCGTTTTAAAGCGCTATCCTGCTTATATCGGCGCCTTTTGCGCACAGCCCTATCGCTTTACCGTGGAGGTTTCTTATTGCTCGGTTTCGGGTACGGAGGCGCTTCGCACTCTCGTGACCTCTCTTGTCAAGTATGCCGAAAACAAGGTCAGAGCAGCCCTTTCAATAAAAAGTCGCCTTTCTGTTCCGGGGCTTTCGCCTCTTTATAAGGAACTGATCGACGAGTACTTTAAAAACAATTTTGCGCCTGTTAAAAAAGCAGTCAAAGGGGAAGCAATCGTACCCGAGTATGAAAAAATGTACGATGCGCTCTCCCACGGCTTTTCGAGCGATGAGGCGAAAAGCATTGAGGAAAGCTCTTGGGAAAACACGCGTATTCTTATTCCCGAGGAGGAAGCCGAGGCTTTTGAAGAGAAAAAAGAAGCCCCCGCCCCCCATGCGGACACTCCCTTAGCGACCATAGATATGGAATTTCTCGCCACGCTCCTATGCAAGGGTGAAGCCGCCGCGCGCATGCTCGTCCGTCAAAACGGATGCTTACTTGAAAACGTTGTGGAGCGCATCAATGAATATTTTGCCGACACGTTAGGCGATATTGTTATCGAGCTTTTGGATGATGCCGTGTGCTTGATTGAAGATTATGAAACGGAGGTTATGGCGTTCTTAGCGCCCTATGAAAATAATGGAACAAAATGACGTAAAAGTGCCAAAGCGAATATTAAACAACCTGCTCGCCGCTCTTTCGGCAGGTGTGGTACCGCGTGTTGGCGCGCCGTATATTGCCATTGGAAGAACGGATGAAATCGCCGCCCTTCTTAGTATGATGGATCATATTGCCGACGGCGGTGCCGCCGTGCGTTTTCTTATCGGCAGATATGGAAGCGGAAAAAGCTTTTTGATCCAGCTTATTCGCGGATACGCCATCGATCGCGGCTTTCTTTGTGCTGACTGTGATCTTTCCACCGACCAACGCCGCCTTTGCGGCTCGGGCGGGGCGGGTCTTGCCACCTATCGAGAGCTTTTAAGAAACCTTGCCTCCAAGGCTTCTCCCGACGGGGGGGCGCTCGGCGTGGTCTTATCCCGCCACTATGCGAGTGTCTTAAACGCACTTGCCACGGAAAATATTATGCCGGAGAGCGAAGGCTTTAGGTCTGCCGTACAAAAACGCGTGATTTCGGACTTTTCCGCCTTGGAAAATAGTGTCGGCGGCTTTGATTTTGCGCGTGTTCTTTCGGAGTATTTCCTTGCCTATGCAGATGAAAACGAGGAAAGGAAAAGCGCGTGTCTTAGGTGGCTTCGCGGCGAGTACGCGAACAAAACCGAGGCAAAGGCAGAGCTTGGCTTTACCGTCAGCACGGTGATCGACGACGAGAACTGGTATGATTTTATCAAGCTGTGGTCGCTTTTTGCGCGTAGTATAGGATATAAGGGACTTCTTGTTTATATCGACGAGTGCATTATTCTTTATAAGATCGTCAACCGCGTTTCAAGAGAAAGCAACTATGAAAAGATACTGACGATATTTAACGATACTCTCCAAGGCAGAGCCGAGGGGCTTGGCGTTATCTTCGGCGGAACACCGCAGTTTTTGGAGGATACGCGCCGCGGGCTATTCAGCTATGAGGCGCTCAAAAGCCGTTTGACCGACAGCCGCTTTGCCGAAATCGGTTATAAAACCTTTTCTTCGCCCGTTATTCGCTTGCGCCGTCTTTCCGACAATGAGCTCTATGCACTTTTAACTCGCCTTTCCAAGCTCCACGCCGCACAGGCAGAGACGATAGAGCGTTTGAGTGACGAAGAAAATCAGCTCTTTTTGAAGAACTGCTTAAAAAGAGCGGGTGCCCAGGAGCTGATCACTCCACGCGAGATCATTCGCGACTATCTTACGATGCTGAATATTTTGCGCGATAACCCCGAGGCTACCTTTGCATCCCTCCTCGCTGCGAACGAGACGAGCGCAAAAAGCGATGACATCGCCAAGGGAGACGGGCAGGGTATTACCCTTGCCGACATCGATATTTAAAAAAAGGAGGTGTTTTTCTGTGACCGACGCGGAAAGAATTTTTGGGCGCTATCCGTCCTTTATCCGGGAATATATATATCGCCAGGGCTGGAACGAGCTCCGCGACGTGCAGATCAGCGCCGCAAAAGTTATTTTAGAGAGTGACGATAACCTTCTTTTATCCTCTTCTACGGCATCCGGAAAAACAGAGGCAGTCTTTTTTCCCATCTTGGCAGACCTATGTGAAAATCCCCCCTTATCCGAGGGTGCCAGCTGTCTTTACGTTGCTCCCTTAAAAAGCCTTATCAACGACCAGTTTCTTCGTATGGAAGAGGTGCTTTCGGAAAGCGGTATTCCCGTTTTCCATTGGCACGGAGACGTTGGCTCGTCAAGCAAGACGAAGTTCCTCAAGAATCCGTCGGGCATTCTCCAGATCACGCCCGAGTCGCTTGAAAGCATGCTCATTAATCGCTCGTCCGATCTTGTGCGTGTTTTCGGAGATCTGAGATACGTTGTTCTTGATGAAATACACACCCTTATCGGCTCGGACCGAGGAAATCAAGTGCTTTGCCAGTTAACGCGTCTTTCGCGCCTCACCGGCAAAAATCCGCGCCGCATTGGGCTTTCCGCCACGATAGGCGACCTTTCTCTTGCGGCAAGCTGGTTAAGCGCCGACAGCGGACGGAAAACCGAGGCACCCAAGGCGCGCGACGAGCGCCTTCGCTGGCGTCTCGCTCTGGAGCATTTTTATATTCAGGAGGATACCTTTGAGCAGACGCAGGACCCAAACGCGATTGCTTCCGGCAAACGAAGCCGTGCGGTGTCCGACGCAGGATTTGAATATCTCTATGATGCGGTAAAGCAGAAAAAGTCGCTCGTCTTTTCCAACTCCAGAGAGGAAACCGAGCTGGTTACGGCAACGCTCAGACAAATCGCCAAGGCGCGCGGTGAGCGTGATCGCTTTCTCATTCACCACGGTAATCTATCAGCCGCCATTCGTGAAGATGCGGAGATTAAAATGAAAAATGACGACTTTGACGCCGTTACCTGCGCTACGGTAACGCTGGAGCTCGGCGTAGACATCGGAAGGCTGGAGCGCGTGGTGCAAATGAACGCGCCGAACAGCGTTTCCGCTCTGCTTCAACGCCTCGGTCGCTCCGGCAGACGCGGCGGAGATCCCGAAATGGTGATGGTTTTCCGCGAGGAGTCGCCCTTGCCGAACGCGCCGCTTCCCGAGCTTATTCCGTGGGAGCTTTTGCGTGCCATCGCTATCACGCAGCTCTATATTGAGGAGCGCTTTATCGAGCCTCCGCGCATTCGTAAAATGCCGCTTTCTCTCGCCTTTCATCAAACACTTTCCGTCCTTGCCTCTTCGGGTGAGCTTACGGCTAAGGCGCTTGCGGAAAGGGTGCTGACGTTACCTCCCTTAAAGACGCTTCCGAGGGAAAGCTACCGAGCCCTTCTTCTTTCTATGGTGCAAAACGGTTTTATTGAGATGACCGAGGAGAAGGGGCTTATCGTTGGTCTTGCGGGTGAGCGTTTGATCTCCAGCTTCAAGTTTTACGCTGTTTTTAAGGACAGCGAGGATTACACCGTCAGAAGCGAATCTGAGGAGATCGGCACCATTACCAACCCCGTACCGAAGGGCGAGCGTTTTGCGCTGGCAGGGCGCGTTTGGGAGGTGCTTGAGATCGATGTACAAAGACGGTTGATTTACGTTAAGTCCGTGGAAGGCAAAATGGAGATCTCGTGGCCGGGTGACAGTGGGGAGATCCACACGAAAATTCTTCAAAGAATGCGCAAAGTGCTTTTTGAGGACACCGAATACCCATATTTGATGCCAAACGCAAAGGCAAGACTTTCTGCTGCACGCCACGTTGCGCGTGCCACGCATATGGATAGCCGCATGCTCGTATTTTTAAGCGAGAGCAGCGCGTGCCTCTTCCCGTGGCTGGGCACTCGCTCCTTCCGCACCCTTCGCCGTTTTCTTGCTTTACACGCATCGGCGCTCGGCATTAGCGGTATTGCCTCAGAGGGTTGCTCGTATATCACCTTTAAGGTAAATGTGGGTGCAAGGGCATTGCTAAAAGAGAAGCTTTTTAGGCTTCTTGACGATATCGCCACACAAGAAGCGGCGCTTGTCGGCGCGTCGGAGCTTCCTTTGTTTGATAAATACGACAATTATATTCCGGCAGATCTACTGAGAGAAGCCTATGTAGCCGATAGACTACGGACAGACGAAATAGAGGAGATCTTTAAAGCTGATTTTAAAAAGGAGACCGAAAATGGAAATGTATGACGCTCTCGCCCCCTTTTACGCCGCACTCAACGGCGAGGTAGATTACGAGGGAATAGCTGACTTTTTGAGCACTTTATTTAAAAAGCATTTTGAAGGCGAGGTCAAGGACGTTTTAGACCTTGGCTGTGGAAGCGGTAACGTAACGCTTCCGCTTTCCCGTCGCGGATACGGCATGGTCGGCGTAGATATTTCCGAGGAAATGCTTTCCGAGGCAAGAGAAAAAGACGAAAATGGGGAAGTGCTTTGGCTTCTCCAGGATATGCGCTCCTTTGAGCTTTACGGCACCGTAGAGGCAACCGTTTGCACACTCGACGGGATCAACCATTTAACAAGCACCGCCGATGTGAAAAAATGTCTTGCTCTGGTACATAACTACCTTGTGCCGAACGGAGTTTTTGTTTTCGACATTAATTCACCGCATAAGTTCGAAAGCGTTTACGGTACCAACGCTTATATTTTGGAGGCAGACGGTGTATTCTGTGCTTGGCAAAACACCTATAACCCCCAAAATCGCATCTGCCGCTTTGACGTTAGCGTTTTTGAAGAAAATGAGGACGGTACCTACGAGCGCTACGACGCGGCGACAAAGGAAAAAATGTATACGGAAGGCTCGATGAAAAAAATGCTAAACGAGGCGGGCTTTACGCTCTTGGCGGTTTTGGACGGATATACCGACGCTCCCGCAAACGAAAAGAGCGAGCGGCTTCTGTTTGTCGTAAAAGCCAACAAATAAGAGAGGTAAACTATGGAACACGGAAGAATTTACCGCGGTATGACGCGTGACGGCTCGGCAAGAGTATTAGTCATTGATTCTACTGCGATTGTTGATAAGGTTGTTGAGTATCACAAAAGCGCGCCAACCGCAACGGCGGCGCTTGGACGTCTTTTAACGGCAACCTCGCTTATCGGTTGTATGATGGGCGAAAAGAATAATAAGATCACTATAGGTATCAACGGAAACGGACCTATCGGAAAGATGATCGCCGTTGGCGATTACTATGGAAACGTGCGCGGATATGCGGAAAATCCCTTGGCAGATCCTCCTCGCAAGCCGAATGGAAAGCTTGACGTGGGTGCCGCAGTTGGCGCAGGCACGCTCTACGTTATCCGTGACGACGGGGTTAGTGTCGAGCCTCATATTGGAACGATCGGGCTCGTTTCGGGCGAGATTGCCGAGGATATTGCCGCATATTTTGTAGAAAGCGAGCAAGTGCCTACGCTTTGCGCGCTCGGCGTTTTGGTCGGCACGAATGGGAAGTGCGTTGCGGCAGGCGGTGTTTTGGTACAGCTTTTGCCCTTTGCCGATAACGCAGTCGTGGATAAGCTTGAGGCGAACGCCGTCCATATTTCAAACGTTTCCGAGCTGTTTAGACAGGGCAAAAGCTGTGAAGAGATCGCCGCGCTTGTTCTTGGAGACATTCCCTTTGACCCCTTTGATGAGATCGAGGTGGACTATCTTTGCGATTGCGAAAAGGAGAGAATGACCCGTGCCATCAAAAAGCTTGGACAAAAGGAGATCCGCTCTATGCTTGACGAGCAAGAGGCGGAAGGGAAGATGCGCTCCCTTGAGGTCATTTGCCAGTTCTGCAACACCGTGTACACCTTCAGCGAGGAAGAGCTTCTGTCTTAACTAATCAAACCTCCGTTTTTGTGGTATACTAAGCAAAAACGGAGGTTTTTCTATGCGAGTTAAAAGTAAAGACTGGATAAATAAGATGGCGATACTTGTGCTCGGTGCCTCTGTTTACGCCATTGGGTATCGCTTTTTTATTGAGCCCTCCCATCTCGTTTTGGGAGGCGCAACGGGTCTTGCGACTTTGCTAAATTATCTTTTTTTCGTACCCGTTGGCATTGGGTTTTTGATCGTAAATCTACCGCTTTTGGTGCTAGGGTGGATTTTACACGGCTTTTATTCGGTTGTTCGGAGTGCGTTCGGCATTATCGTCAGTGCGCTTGCTCTCGATCTCTTTGCCGTTTCCCCCGTCCTTTTGATGCCCCCTGCTGTCGGCGCCGCCTTGGGCGGTGCTTGCAGTGCCGTTGGGATTGCGTTGCTTCTTTGGGAGGACTTTACAACGGGCGGTACAGAGCTTGCCGCCATATTGATCCACGAGCGCTTTTCCCGTCTTGCCATTGGCAAAGCGGTGCTTTTGATCGATAGCGCAATCGTGCTTTTTTCCGTTTTTTTGATGGAACGAACGGAAATGCTTGTTTATTCTGTCATACTGAATCTTTCGTTCGCCGTAACGCTTGACGGACTTTTAGATCTAAAACCGCTTAAAAACGGGGAATAGTGAGTTGACATTTCATTTTTTCTATGGTAAAATAATCTAAGAATATCACATTAGGAGGCTATATGGCAGCTTTATACGGAAATGCTGTGGTCGGTCAGTCCGGCGGACCTACGGCGGCAATCAATGCAACGCTTGCAGGCGTTATTCGCGGCGCTTTAGACAACAGAGACGTTATTCATACGCTCTACGGCATGCGCAATGGCGTGGAGGGACTTCTTTCGGAGCGTTTGGTGGATCTTACGGAGCTTCTTTGCACCGAAGAAACCATTGAAACGCTTGAAAATACACCCGCCGCGGCACTCGGCTCTTGCCGTTACCGCTTGCCGAAGCCGAAGGACGATACCGCGGTTTTCGATAAGCTGCTTGCGATCTTCAAGAAATATGATATCCGCTATTTCTTCTACATAGGCGGAAACGACTCTATGGACGCTGTAGCGAAGCTGACGGAGTACTTAGAGAATAAGGACTACGAGATGCGCGTTATCGGTGTTCCGAAAACCATTGATAACGATCTTGTCGGAACGGATCACACGCCCGGCTTTGGTTCTGCCGCGAAATATATCGCAACTACGGTGAGCGAGGTCGTAAGAGATTGCTCGGTTTACACCGTTAAGGCGGTAACGATCGTGGAAATTATGGGTCGCGATGCAGGTTGGCTCACCGCCTCTGCCTCGCTTGCTTCCTTGGCGAATGCCGCTCCCGATCTCATTTATCTTCCCGAGCGTCCTTTTTCGGAGGAGGCGTTCCTTGCTTCCATTGAAAAGGCGTTCTTGAAGCACCCCAATATCGTGGTTGCCGTATCCGAGGGTCTTCGTACCGCGGATGGAGAATACGTCGGCGCTTCTGCTCAAAGCGGAGTTGCAGACGCCTTCGGTCATAAATACCTTGCGGGCACGGGCAAGTATCTTGAACGTCTTGTAAAGGAAAAAATGGGTTGCAAGGTTCGCTCGATCGAGCTCAATCTTCCTCAACGTTGCGCGGCTCATCTTGCTTCGGCTACCGATATTGAGGAATCTGTTTTGACGGGTAAGACTGCGGTTTTTAGTGCCATTGATGGTACAAGCGGTCATATGATGATTGCCGTCCGCGAGGATAATCCCTATCGTATTACCATCTCCTCTGCACCCGTTAAGGAGATCGCTAACGCCGTTAAAACCGTTCCCGATGCTTACATCAACGAGGAAGGCAACGGCATTACCGAAGAGGGAATCCGTTATCTCGCCCCCCTGATTCTCGGCGAAAGAAAGCCCGTTTATCTTAACGGAATTCCCAAGCATTTCGTTATCGAATAATTTTCATATAAAAAGCCGCACAGATGTTTGGCTTTTTATATGTATGACGCCTAGCAGGATTCTGAACCTAAGCTTTGCGCCGACTTTGTGGGTAAGGGAAGTGTACTATACGCGCAAAGCCCATTCGTACCGCAAGCGGTACGAGAGGTTCGAATCTTCGAATGAGAGGAATAACAAAAGGGAGTGCA
>JAZOSE010000003.1:0-10401 GCA_045656965.1 Eubacteriales bacterium | reverse complement strand
CATAGTCTATATAGAACCTCGCCACTATGGTGGAGCTTTCGTCTTACTAAAAAAGGACGGAGCAGGAAGCGCTCTCCGTCATTTTTTGTACGCCGATATAAAGGCTGTGAGAAAACAATAGGTATGACTCCTTTTGTTCCCTTAAGCAAATATTACGCCGATCATATACCGCTCTTTTTCTGTTAGTGATGTTTTTGCTAACGCAAAAGTGATGTTATGCTACGCATAATGATGTTGCTCGCAAATGCTCGCAGTGATGTGATGTTTGCCCACTGTGCCGCAGGCACAACATCATTCACGCAGTGAACATCACTGCCGAAGGCAACATCACTTGCCCCCCGGGGCAAACATCGTTTAGCGTGAATACTCCGTTAAGAGTATCACGCTAAGCTGCGGAGCTTTTCTTTTATTCTCGTTTTTATCTCTGTACTCTTCCCGAGCCGTCGCCGCCTGCGAGCTTTTCCACCTCGGAAACGGAAACGCGGTTGAAGTCACCCTCAATGGAGTGCTTGAGCGCGGATGCCGCTACGGCAAACTCGATAATTTCCTTTGAGGACTTGCCTGCGAGCGTTGCGTAGATCAGACCCGCACCAAAGGAGTCACCGCCGCCGACGCGGTCGACGATGTGCAGGTGATAATTCTTCGAGAAGTAATAATCCTCGCCGTCGTAAAGCATTGCCGCCCAGTCGTTATCCGATGCGGAAATGGAGGAGCGAAGCGTGATCGCCACCTTCTCAAAGCCAAAGCGATCGGCAAGCTGCTTAGCCACCGACTTGTAGCCCTCGTGGTTGAGCTTGCCACCGTAGATGTCGGTGTTCTCGGCTTCGATGCCGAACACGTCCTTGGCGTCCTCCTCGTTGGAGATGCAAACGTCAACGTACTTGCAAAGCTCCGTCATCGCCTCGCGTGCCTCGGCGCGCGTCCAAAGCTTGCCGCGGTAATTGAGGTCACAAGAAATTTTGACACCCTTTGCCTTTGCCGCCTTGCAGGCTTCAAGGCAGATCTCTACGACGTTCTTGCCAAGCGCGGGGGTGATACCCGTAAAATGGAACCAATCGGCACCCTCAAAGATCTCATCCCAGTTAAAGTCGGATGCGGAAGCCTCGGAAATGGCGGAGTGCGCACGGTCGTAGATGCAGACCGAGCCGCGCTGAGAGGCACCCTTTTCAAGATAATAGATACCAACGCGGTCGCCGCCGCGAACGATATTCGAGGTGTCAACACCGAAGTAGCGAAGCGAATCGACTGCCGCCTGTCCGATCGCGTGCTTCGGAAGCTTGGTCACGTAGGCGCTGTCAAGACCGAAGTTGGAAAGCGAAACCGCCACGTTTGCCTCGCCGCCGCCGAAGGTGGCTTGCATCTGGTCGTTCTGGAAAAAGCGGTAATAGCCGTTGGGGGCAAGGCGAAGCATAATTTCGCCAAAGGTAACTACTCTTTTCATTTGTTTTCTCCCTTATTTATTGTTTACGTATTCCAGCGCTTCCTTAACGAAGAAGCTTCCGCCAACCGCAACGATCTTGTCAAATGCCAAGAATTCGTCGATGTTGGAGCGGTCAACGCCGCCCGTGGGAATAAACTTCACCTGCGGGAATGGCCCTGCAAGTGCCTTCATCGCGGCAAGTCCGCCATAGACGTTCGCGGGGAAGAATTTTACGGTGGTGATACCAAGCTCCAGCGCCGCCATGATTTCGGTGGGGGTCACGCAGCCGGGATAGTAGGGCACGCCCTTTTCCTTGCACATCACGGCAACGGCGGGGGATAGACCGGGCGAAACGATAAAGGTTGCGCCGGCTTCCAGTGCTGCCGCGCACTGCTCGGCGTTGATCACGGTGCCTGCACCGATCGCCATATCGGGATAATTCTTTGCAGCGTACGCAATAGCGTCCCTCGCGCATGCGGTGCGGAAGGTGATCTCAGCGGTGTGAATGCCGTATTCACGAAGCGCGCCGAGGATCTTATCGGTCTCGGAAAGCTCCTTGATTACAACAACGGGAACATACTTTTCCATATTTTTTCCTTTCATTTATACACCCGAGTAGGCGGAGAAGCCGCCGTCGACGGGAAGAACTACACCGGTAATAAAGCCCGCTGCCTCATTGTTAAGAAGGAACAAAAGCCCTCCCTCCAGCTCCTCAGTCTTGCCGAAGCGACCCATCGGCGTGGCGGCAAGGATCTTGCCCGTGCGCGCGGTGGGAGTTCCGTCCTCATGGAAGAGCAGCCTTGCGTTCTGCTTGGTGGAGAAAAAGCCGGGGGCGATGGCGTTGACACGGATGCCGACGCGCGAAAAATGCACGGCGAGCCACTGGGTAAAGTTGGAGATCGCCGCCTTAGCACCCGAATATGCGGGAATTTTGGTTAGGGGGGTAAAGGCATTCATTGAGGAGATATTAAGAATCGAGCAGCCCTCTTTTCCAACCATCTGCGAGGCAAACGCCTGCGTGGGAATGAGCGTGCCGAGGAAGTTGAGGTTAAAGACGAAGCCAACGCCGTCGGCATCAAGGTCGAAGAAGCTCTTGGTGTCGGCATCAATGTCGCCCAGCTCAAAATATTCCTTGTCGGTGGTGGCACGGGGATTGTTACCGCCTGCACCGTTGACTAAAATATCGCAAGCGCCGAGATCGTTTTTGACCGCTTCGGCTACGGCAAGGCAGACCGCCTTATCCAGTACGTTGCAGGCGTACGCCTTAGCAACGCCACCCTCAGCGGTGATCTCATCGGCAAATCCCTTTGCCGCCTCCTCGTTAAGATCGAGAAGCGCAACCTTGGCACCTGCGCGGGCAAGCACCTTGGCAAAATAGCTGCAAAGAACGCCGCCCGCGCCTGTGACGACGGCGACCTTTCCGCTCAAATCGGTATTCAAAACATTTTTATTCATAATCCTCTTCCGTGCGTGGCACGGTCTCCTTTATTATAGCATACGAGCAACTGTTTGTCAATGTTTTTGTTGCTAAAAAGTCTTTATTTTCAGCTTTTTGAATAGTATCAGCGGCTTTTTTCGCAAGCCTCAAAAAGACCGTTCAGATACGCGGCACCGAGGGCGCGGTCAAAAAGACCGTAGCCGGGCTTGCCCGTTTCTCCCCAGATCATTCTGCCGTGGTCAGGGCGAACGTAACCGTCAAAGCCTGCGTCGGCAAGCGCCTTTACGATGGCGAACATATCGAGCGAGCCGCAAGAGGACAAATGCGCTCTTTCCTCAAACGAGCCGTCCTCCATAATTTTGACGTTTCTAAGGTGCATAAAGGCAATTCTGTCGCGCTCGGCATACTTCTTTACCATTGCCAAAACGTCGTTCGAGGCGGCACAGCCAAGACTGCCGACGCAAAGACAAAGGCTGTTTGCGGGGCTATCCACGATAGACAAGAAGCGGTCAAGATTTTCTTCGCAGGTGATCACGCGGGGCAGACCGAAAATGGGATACGGCGGGTCGTCGGGATGGATCGCCATACGGATGCCGCACTCCTTGGCAACGGGGATGACCTTCTTTAAAAATCTTTCAAGGTTTTTCCAAAGTCCCTCCTCGCCGATCTCACCGTAGGCGGTGATCAGCTCGCGGACCTCGCTTTGCGTGTAGCTCGCGTCCCAACCGGGAAGGTGGATATCGTCCTTTAAGGGATCAAGACCCTTCATTTGATCCCAGTACATAACAAGAGAGGTAGAGCCGTCAGCCGCTTTCTTGTCGAGCTGGGTGCGCGTCCAGTCAAAGACGGGCATAAAGTTGTAAGTAACGCATTTGACGCCGTACTTGGCACAGCGGCGGATGTTTTCACAGTATACGTCGAGAAGATGCTCTACGTCGCCGCGGCCGAGCTTGATATCCTCGTGCACGGGGATCGACTCCACCACGTCGAAAACGAGAGAGTGCTTTTCGCACGCCTCCTTCATTTTTTTAAGGCTTTCCTCAGGCCACACCTCACCCGGCTTTACGTCGTACACCGCAGAAACGATGGAGCGCATACCGGGGATTTGGGAGATGTATTCGAGAGAAATGGGGTCACTTTCTCCGTACCAGCGGAATGACATTTTCATATTCATAGCTTTTTCCTTTCTTAAAGCCCGAAGTAACGGCGGGCGTTTCCGTAAGAGATGTCCTCAATTAAGGCACCGAGCATTTTTTCGTCATCGGGATATTCTCCGTTTTCCACCCAAGAGCCAACGAGAGCGCAAAGAATGCGACGGAAATACTCATGGCGCGTATAGCTTAAAAAGCTGCGAGAGTCTGTCAGCATACCGATAAAGTTGCCAAGAACCGAGAGCGAGGCAAGCGAGCGCATTTGCGCTTCCATACCGTCACGCGTGTCGTTAAACCACCAAGCGCTTCCGTGCTGGATCTTCCCTCTCGCCTCAGTGCCTTGAAATGCGCCGATCACAGTATCAATGGCGGCGTTATCGCCCGCATCCAGACTGTATACGACGGTTTTGGGAAGGGCGTTTTCCTTATAGAGCGCATCAAGAAGCGCGGCGAGCTTGCGCGTGCCGTCGTTCGGACCGATGCAGTCAAAGCCCGTGTCAGGTCCGAGTTTTTCAAGCATCAAGGTGTTGGGGTTTCTTAAGCAGTTATAGTGAAGCTGCATCACCCAACCAAGTCGGGCGTATTCCCTCGCGCAGAAAAGAACGAGGGCGGTCTTATACGCCTCTGCCTCTTCTTCGCTGACGCGTTCACCCGCAAGTGCTTTTCGAAGGATCGCGGTGAGCTCGTCCTCAGTCGCCTCGCGGTAGACCATACGGTCAAGTCCGTGGTCGCTGGCACGGCAGCCGTGTGCGACGAAATGCGCGATACGCGCGCCGAGCGCCGCCTTAACACCGCCGATATCGGCAATTTCGATGCCCGAGACCTCGGAAAGCTTGGCGATATACTCCGCAAAGCCCGCCTTGTCGATATTCACCGCCTTGTCGGGACGGAAGGAAGGGGCAACGACGGTAGAAATGCTTGGATCAGCCGCGATAAGCCTATGATATGCAAGGCTGTCTAAGGGGTCGTCGGTGGTGCCGATAAAGGCAACGTTGCTTTGCCTAATCAGTCCGCGCACACTCATACCGTCCTCGGCGAGCTTTCCTTCGGCAAGCTCCCAGACCTCGCGCGCGGTGTCGGCGCACAGGGTGCCCTCAAAGCCGAAATACTTTTTCAGCTCTAAATGGCACCAGTGGTACATCGGGTTGCCGATGGCGCGGGGGAGCGTCTCGGCAAATTTCAAGAATTTTTCGTAAGCGGGTGCGTCACCCGTGATATAATATTCGTCCACACCGTTTGAGCGCATCAGTCTCCACTTGTAGTGATCGCCCTCCAGCCAAACCTCCGTGATGTTCTTGAAGCGGCGGTCCTCGTAGATCTCCTTGGGGCTGATATGACAATGGTAATCAATGATCGGTTGCCCCTCGGCATAAGAAAAATATAATTTTTGTGCCGTTTCGGTGTTTAAAAGAAAATTTTTCGTCATAAACTTTTCCATATGCTTCCCTCTCCTTTGGGATATAACGGTGTATCATGCCTTACTATTATATAGCGAAGGGTTTTACAATGGAATTGAAAAAATAATCAATTCGCATTGTATTTTTGACTATCTTTGTTTTTTCACACTCTCGCGGTATTCCTTGGGCGTTTTTCCCATCTCGCGCTTGAAGATTTTGGAGAAATACTGCACGTCGTCAATGCCGCAGTGCAGCGCCACCGTCTGCACCTGAAGATGCGTGGTGGCAAAAAGGTGCGCGGCGTGAGCAACGCGCTTTCCGCGGATATATTCCGAAACGGTCTTGCCCGTTTCCTTCTTGAAGAGTGCGGAAAGATATCCCGCACTGATGCTCTGCGCCGCGGCGAGCGTGCTTAAGCTATGCTCTGCGCCAAGATCAGACTCCACGAGCATCATTGCCTTTTGCACGATGGGAGAGTAGCTCCTCGTGGCATGCTTGCGAACGAGGCGCGCGTAGGAAAGGAAGATCTCCTGCATCAGCTTCGGTGCGTCGGCAGGTGTGGATATCTGCTCGATCTGCTTGGCAAAATCGGAGGAAACGCTATCAATATATACGGGATGCACGCCACCCTCCTCCGCCGCCTTACGAAGCAGGGTATTCATAATAATGGCGTAGTTTTTAAGGCTTCTGATGGGGTCGACGGTGCGCTTTTCCATTTGAAGCTCAGAGAGCGCCGAAATCATCTTGGCTCCCTTTTGAGGCTGACCGTTTCTTACGGCGTCGATCATCTCGTTTTCAAAGGAATATCTGCGCTCCAAGGCGACCATCTTTAAAAGCGTGTCCTCACTTTTTTCGTTTTTTTCGCTTTTAACGATGGCGGTAACGGGAACGTCGGCGCTTGCAGGCGCACGCTCGCCAATAAAGACGGTGTCGTAATCCTTTGCGCTAAACACTCTTTCGCAATACGCGTCGAGCAGAGCGCGAAGCGGGTTTTCCGCGCCGAGAACGGTGATGCCTTCGCAGTACTCCACCAGATATTTCAGGTCGGTCGGCAAAATACCGAGGCGCTCGCCCTCCTCCAAAACAACGCTCCTTGAAAGCGGCTCGTATGCATACGGGCCCACAACGAGAGCCTTTCCGTCGTGATGCAGGGAAAGCGGAATCACATAGTAGCGAAGGGACAGTCCCATATGCACGACGTATACGGTTTTGGGTGCAAGGTCGCCAAGAAGCTCACCGACGGTGATCCCCTCGGGAATAGCGCCGCCTAAAAGCGCGGACATCTCCGCGTCCATAACACGTTCTACCCTTTCTCCGTAGGTTGTTAAAGCGCTGCGAACACGGCTTTTTTCAAGTGTCTCTCTCAAAAGCCACGTTTCTCGCTCAAACTCGTACTGCATAGCGTCCTCCATTTTGCTTTTTGCCATGTTTTTTCTCCATTATAACATGTATTTTGTGCAAATACAACAGTGCTTTTCCTTATATTATTAAAAAAATACAACAAATTCTGATTTTTTTACTCACTATAATATCAAAAATAACTTATACTATTGGTAGTATCCCCATTCTATTTTATTTAGCAACAAAAAGAAACGAGGACGAAAAAATGAAAAACAACAAAAATGGCTCGCCGCGCCCCTTCGGCATGCGCGACAAGCTGGCGTACGCGGCAGGTGACCTTGGCTGCAATATGAGCTTTGCGCTCAAGAGCACCGTACAGACCTTCTGGCTTGTATTTATGATGCTGGAGACGGGACTTCTTTCCATTCTTCTCATCGTCGTACAGGTTTGGGACGCAATCAACGACCCGTTGATCGGTTCCCTGATCGATGCGGACCGCCGCAAATATAAGCTTGGAAAATACAAGACGTACATTTTAATCGGTGCATGCGGTCTTCTGGTTGCAGG
Source organism: Eubacteriales bacterium (assembly GCA_045656965.1). Classification (GTDB taxonomy): domain Bacteria; phylum Bacillota; class Clostridia; order Oscillospirales; family CAG-272; genus UBA1740. The sequence goes on along the minus strand of JAZOSE010000003.1, from coordinate 3,087 downwards.
CGCGGCAGTATTCCTTCCCTTCCCGAACGCAGAAGTCTGGGTCAAGGCGGTGCTTTTCATTGCCGGCTATATGATCTGGGACGCCTGCTACACAGTGGCAAACGTGCCTTATGGCTCTATGCTCTCCCTTATCACCACCGACACGGGCGAGCGCGCACAGCTTTCGACCTGGCGCTCTATCGGCTCTATGATCGGCAACCTGCTTCCCGGCATCATTCTCCCCATTCTCATTTGGGAAAAGGCGTTTGACGAAAACGGCGAGCCCATCATCAACGCGCAAACGGGCGAGCAGATGGAAAACCTCATCGGCGAGCGCGTGTTCTGGGCGGCTCTCATTATGGGTCTTCTTGGCTTCGTTTGCTTCCTCTTTATGATCAAGAATATTACGCTCCGTGTAGACGAAAACGCCGCGAAGGCAAACGACGCGCAGAAATTCAATGTCTTTAAGGCATTTGCGAACTTTATGAGAAACCGCCCCGCTGTCGGTGCTACCGTTGCGGCTATGGGTATGTTTATCGGTATGCAGTCGGCAACCACCGCAAACACCATTATGTTTGCAACCCACTTCGGTAAGGCTTCCCTTTCGGGTCTGGTGCAGGTCGTTGGCTTCCTTCCTATGTTCCTCTTTATGCCCTTTATTAAAAAGATCGTTGAGCGCTTCGGTAAAAAGGAGGCGTCGGTCGTTGGCACTCTGATCTCGGTGCTGGGCGGTGTGGTTATGATGTTCTTCCCTTTGATCAAGAACATGGGCGTATCTTTGGTCGTTTATATGATCGGTCTTGTACTCTTCGGCATCGGTCTTGGTGTTTATACCTGCGTATCTTGGGCAATGATGGGCGATGCGATCGATTACAACGAGTGGAAGTTCGGCACGCGCGAGGAGGGTACGGTGTACGCGCTTCACTCCTTCTTCCGCAAGCTTGCACAGGGAATCGGTCCCTCCCTCGTTCTTTTGATCATGGGTGGTCTTGGCTACGTTTCGAGTCTCGGCACCGTCGGTCAGTCTCCCGAAACCGCCGCAAAAATGTGCTGGCTCGTCGCGGCGCTTTACCTCTTTAGCGCACTCGTACAGTTCGCTTCCTTGGCATTCATTTACAATCTTGACAAGAAGACTCTTGCCAAGATGAACGCAGACCTTGGCCGCGACGTTGAGGCTGACGACATCTTCGTCGTTACAACTGCAGAGGACAACGACAACTATATCGTATAACCCTTCCGCCCCTTTGATATAACAAGGAGAATTCATGAGAAACACCGTAAATGTAAACAAAAATTGGCTTTTCGTTAAGGATACCGACGACATTACCCGTCGTGACGGCATCACGGTAGACCTTCCGCACACCTGGAACGCCACAGACGGACAGGACGGCGGCAACGACTACTTCCGCGGCGCCTGCCTTTACGTGAAAACCCTCGTAAAAAGCGAGCTTCCCGCCGCCGACCGCTACTTTTTAGAGCTTCGCGGCGCGAACTCCTCTGCCGACGTATACGCAAACGGCGTAAAGCTTATGCATCACGACGGCGGCTACTCCACCTTCCGCGCGGACATCACCGAGCAGCTGGGTGAGCTGACCGAAATCGCCGTTGTCGTTGACAACTCCCCAAGCGACACCGTCTATCCTCAAATGGCAGACTTCACCTTCTATGGCGGTCTTTACCGCGACGTAAACCTCGTTTGCGTCAGCGAGTCGCACTTTGATCTTTCCTACTTTGGCGGCGACGGCATTATGGTAACGCCTACCGTTTCGGGCAAGGACGCAAGCGTTGAGGTCGAGGTATTCTTGACGGACAGAAAAGACGGTCAAACGCTTGTTTATACCGCTTTCGACAAGGAAGGAAACGCTATTTTTTCGGCAGAAAGCGAAGAGACCAAGATCTCCTTCGCCATTTCCGACGTGCATCTTTGGCACGGCAAGCGCGACCCTTACCTTTACTCCTTAAAGGCAGAGTTGAAGAGCGGCGACGAGGTGCTTGACACCGTGTCGACCCGTTTTGGCTGCCGTAGCTTCGAAATTGACCCCGAGCGCGGCTTTATCCTCAACGGCGAGGAATATCCCCTGCGCGGTGTTTCGCGCCACCAAGACCGTCTTGGTGTTGGCAACGCACTGCTCCCCGAGCATCACCGCGAGGACATCGCGCTCATCCTTGAGGTAGGCGCGACGACCATTCGCCTTGCCCACTATCAGCACGACCAGTACTTTTACGACCTTTGCGACGAGACGGGTCTTGTGATCTGGGCAGAGATCCCCTACATTTCAAAGCACATGCCCGGCGGCAGAGAGAACACCGTTTCTCAAATGACCGAGCTGATCACCCAGAACTACAACCACCCCTCTATCGTAGTTTGGGGTCTTTCCAACGAGATCTCCATCGGAGGCTCGGACGAGGACCTTCTTAACAACCACCGCATCTTAAACGAGCTTGTGCATTCAATGGACAAAACGCGCAAGACCACCATCGCGGCGGTCTCTATGTGCAAGATGGACGACCCGTATCTTCTGATTCCCGACGTCGTTTCCTACAACCACTATTTCGGATGGTACGGCGGCGAGACCTCGATGAACGGTCCTTGGTTTGATAAGTTCCACGCTATGCATCCCACGATTCCGATCGGCTGCTCGGAGTACGGCTGTGAGGCGCTGAACTGGCATACCTCCGAACCCCGCCAGGGCCACTACACCGAGGAATACCAGGCCTACTACCATGAGGAACTGATCAAGCAGCTGTTTCCCCGCCCCTACCTCTGGGCCACCCATGTGTGGAATATGTTCGACTTCGGCGCCGATGCCCGAAATGAAGGCGGCGAGAACGGTCAGAACCACAAGGGTCTGATGACTTTTGACCGCAGCTACAAGAAGGATGCCTTCTATGCCTATAAGGCATGGCTGTCTGACGAACCCTTCGTGCATATCTGCGGCAAGCGCTATGTTGACCGAGTCGAGGATGTGACCAAGGTCACTGTTTACTCCAACTGCCCCAGCGTCGAGCTGTTTGCCAACGGTGTATCTCTGGGTGTGCAGCAGAACAACGGCCTGCCCTTCTTCTACTTTGATGTACCCAACACTGGTGTCACCAAGCTGACCGCTG
>JAZOSE010000002.1:0-7990 GCA_045656965.1 Eubacteriales bacterium | reverse complement strand
GCGCCTCTGCCTCCTCTTCGGGAGAAAGCGGCAAAGGCAGGGTGTCCGAGCCGTTGATATAAAAAACTCTGTCCCTGCCCGTGAGGCGATGGAAAAAAAGAGTGAGCTTATAAAAGAGGTTGCGAAAAAACTGCATAACGTATCCTTTCCTTTATCGCATAGGAAGCAAGGAGGAGGGGAAAAGCCCGTCAAAGCCGCCAAAGCGAGATTTTTCTGTGGAATATAGTGCTAAATAGGCATCAAGCGCCTCCTCGCCACCCTTCCCCTTTTTGTCAGGGATAAGCGCAAGGCTGTCAACGCGCACGCTTAAAAGAAGCCTGCGACCGTCAAAGGATTCCGCGGGAATGAGGCGGCAGCGTCTGGCGCTCTCGGGATCGCGCGGCATATAGGCGCTTTTAGAGCGCGCACAGGTGATGATCTCGCCCGGGAGAATCTCGCTGACGGCTTCAAGACGAACGAGCAACGCCGCCTTTCCCGATATAGGATCGGACAAAAGGCAACCGCTATCCACAAGAAGCGGCAGAGTGAGCGAGCGATCCCCGAGGGTTATGCGAACGGTGACCGCCTTTTTGAGCGGCGCTCCGCCGAAAAAGCGCTCCGCGAGCGTGATGAGGGCAAACGCCAAAAAGCCGAGCAAAAGCACAAGGTCAGAGGCTTGGAGCGCGAAATCCTCCCTGACCTTCAAAAGCCCCTCAACCACCGTAAAAAGTGCCTCTATCGCGCCGCCAAGCAGAACGCAAGATAAATAAAAGGTAAGAAAAGCGGCAAAAAGGCGTGTTCCACTTCCGAAGCCCCGATAGGCAATCACGGTCAAAAGAAGCGATACGACAAGCGAAAGAAAGGTATGTATCAGGGGGTGAAGGCTTAAAAGCACCGCCAAAACGGCATATGCCGCACCGAGCGACGAGGCAAAAAGCAGTCTTGGAATGCTTCTTTTTAAATGCATCAAGAGCCCCACAAGGATCAGCGAGAGCAGGTCAAGGGCAAGATTTACCAAAAAAAGCGTGTCAACATATAAAACCTGAAGCTCCATATTTTCTCCCTTCGCCGCGATGCTTTTATTATAAAGCGTGGCGTGTGGGAATTTCTGTCGCATTCTGTCTTAAGGTATTTTTTATTTTGCTTGAAAAAACGATTTTTTTATGCTACAATATAAATATCAATACAAAACGGAGACATGCCCTGTGAAAAACGATCTGCAAAGCAAAAAGCTTTTTTTACTTGATATGGACGGCACGATATACCTTGACCACGACATTTTCCCCGAAACCATTCCCTTTTTAAATGCCGTGAAGCAAAAAGGCGCGCGCTACCTCTATTTAACGAACAATTCCTCCAAAAGCGTGAACGCATACGTAGACAAGCTCGCCTCAATGGGTATTGAAGCCGACACCGACGAGTTTTTGACCTCGACCGACGCAACGGTGCTTTTCCTAAAAAAGCATTACTCCAAGGAGGATAAGATCTACGCCTTCGGCACGGCATCCTTCCGCGAGCAGATCGCCGAGGCAGGCTTCTCTGTCGTGACCGAGCTTTCGGACGACATTAAGCTTCTTTTGATGGGCTTTGACACCGAGCTGACCTTTAAGAAGCTGGAGGACGCTTGTATCCTTTTAAATCGCGGCGTGGATTACGTGGCGACCAACCCCGACATCGTATGCCCCACCTGGTACGGCTCTGTTCCCGACTGCGGCTCTATCGCCAACATTTTGGAGGCGGCAACGGGTCGCCGCCCGCGCTTTATCGGCAAGCCCAATCCCGAAATGCTGCTTTTGGCTGTGGAAAAGGCGGGGCTTAAAAAAAGCGACGCTGTGATGATCGGTGACCGCCTTTATACCGACATTGCCTCGGGGGTAAACGCGGGGATCGACACTGTGTTCGTGCTTTCCGGCGAGGGCACGCTAAAGGATTTAGAAAAGAGCGACAAAAAGCCCACCTTCGTTATGAAAAACGTGGGCGAGGTTATGAACGCCTTTTTAGGCAAATAAAAGGAGCGCAAGAGCATTCCCGTGAGGAGCTCTTGCGCTTTTTCTTTTTGTTTATTCAATTATTCAAAAATAAGAGAAAAATTTTTTTATTGAAATATCAGCGGTTTTTTCACTTTTTGGAATATGAAAAAGAATATTTACGGTTATTTATTCTTTTTATATGCATATTAAAACTAAAAACTTGCCTGCCGGAAAAGCACCTTGCAGGATGGGTGCTTCTGTTGCTTTTATTTCCATTTTTTGACAGTTTTTGTGTAATTTTTCGGACAGAGAACGCCTTTTTTCGTCACGCCGTTCGTGCTAAAATAGTAACAGCTCAAAAGCAAAAAGGACGGTATTTTATGAAGACAGACAAAATTAAGACGCCCATCTCTTCCATAGAAGAGACAATGCAGGCGCGCGGAGAAAGGATGATCCTTCTTCTCAAAAAATCGCTCGGCAAGCGGCACTTCCGCTATGCGCTCGGCGAGGGAGCGGATACATATTCGGTGTATGCCGAATATAAGGACGAAAGCACGCACACGCTCGGCTCGGTTCCCGATTTTTCAAACGAGCGGGAGGTGGCAGAGGGCTTTTGCCGCTTGCTTTCGCGCATTCTCGCTACGCCGCTCTCCCTTGAAGCAATCTACGAGGACAGCGTTACTCCGTAAGGACGTAGCGGAGCACCTCTCGCACACGCCCCGCGCCGACGAGCAGAAGCACGGTGTTTTCCCTTGCATTTTGCTTCAAAAACTCGGCGGCGGACTTAAAATCGGGAAGAAGCCTCGCTCCGCATTTCGCGGCTAATTTTTCGGAAGAAACGCCGTAAATATTAGTCTCTCGCGCGGGATAAACGGGCAAAACTCCTGTTTTTTCAGGGATGGCAAGGAGCGAGGAAAGATCCTCAAGGAAGGCGTGCAGCCTTGAAAACGTGTGCGGCTCAAAAACGCATACGACTCGCTCAGCCAGCGTTCTTGCACACGCAAGCGTGGCGCGAAGCTCGGTGGGGTGATGGGCATAGTCAAGGTAAAGAGGCGTGCCGCCGACCGTGCCGACACGCTCCATTCTCTCCCCGATTCCGCTAAAAGCGTTTAAGCCCTCTATCGCGGTCTTAGAAGAAACACCGAGAGAACGCGCGACGGCGTAGGCGGCGAGGGCGTTTTCGCATTGGTGAACACCGAGCGTGCGAAGCCTGACGCTTCCCTGCCTTTTTTCTCCCTCGCAAAGCGCAAAGAGCGCACAGCCGTTCTCCAACAAAAGCTCTTCGGCGTGAATGCCGCGTTCGTCGGGAACGGTAGCGTCTGCCGAAAATCCCGTGCTTCTTCCCGCGACCCGAAATCGAACGCTTTTACCATTTAAAAATCGGCAGAAAGAGGATTTCGTTTCATTCTCATTTAAAAAGTAATCCGTATGCTCCCACTCGGCGTTGAGCACGACGGCGTGGGTGGGAAAGAAGGAAAGGAAGGCGTCGCAGTATTCACAAGCCTCCATAAGCACGAGCTTCCCCTCTCCCCTTTTGTATCCGCCGTCATACGTGTCGAGGTCAGCACCCGCGATAACGGTGGGCGAAAGACCGGCACGGGAAAAAATCTCGGCGCACATACCGACGGTACTGCTTTTTCCATGCGAGCCCGCCACGGCGACTCTCGTTTCAAAGCGTTCGGTTAGCACGCCGAGAAAATCGGCACGGTCTATGCAAGGAATGCTCTTTTCGCGCGCATCCCTTAAAACGGGATGCTCCTCACTTACGGCAAGCGAATACACGACGGCATCCGTTTTTTTCGGAAGGGTCGCCTCGCCCACTGTGACGGCAATGCCCTCGCGGACAAGCCGTTCTGTGTTTTTGCTTACCAAGTCATCCGTGCCGCTGACGAAAAATCCAAGATCAGAAGCAAGCCGTGCGCAACCGTACATTCCGCTTCCGCCAATACCGATAAAATAAAGATGCTTCGACGAGGAAAGCTTTTTTGACAGTTCTTTTCTTTGCTCGTCGGATAACGGAGTCTTTCGCTTCATAGGACTCTCCCTTTCATTGTTATTCTTTTTGTTTTTGGAAAAAAATCTCACAGCCAACGCATAACCGTCACAAAGAATTGTTATAATAAGAACGTCAAGTAAACCACCTTGAGTATCACTCAAAAAAACACATTTAAGGAGAACGAAAATGCAAATCACAGATATCAAGATCAGAAAGTTTTTTGACGAGGGACCTATGAAGGCTGTTGCCTCGGTCACCTTCGACGACGCGCTTGCCGTACACGACATTAAGGTCATCTACGCACGCGACCGCTTCTTCATCGTTATGCCCAGCCGCAAAAACCCCGACGGCACCTACCGCGATATCGTCCACCCGATCAACGCATCCTTCCGCGCAGAGCTTGAGGAGGCGGTCATCGACGCTTATCACGTTCAGCTGATCGCGATGCAAAACGAGGCAGGCGTTTCCGAAGAGCTTCCCGTTTAACCGTATAAATGGCATATTCCTCCCGTACATACCGTATGGGAGGTTTTTATTTTGGGTCTTTCTATTTGTTTTTTGACGACGTCCCTCGACATTGGGGGTGCGGAAACACACATCGTAACGCTGGCTGAGACGCTGGCAAGCAAGGGACACCGCGTGTGCGTGGTGTCGGCGGGCGGCGTGTACGAAAGGCGAGCAAAGGGCGCATTTCGCCATATCACTCTCCCCTTAAACAAGAAAAGTCGGGCGATCTATTCGTTAGTAAAGCTAAAGCAGCTTTTTCGCCGCGAGCACTTCGACGTGATCCATTCTCACGCACGTTATCCCTCGTTTTTATGTAAGCTGCTCGGTGTGCGATTTGTCAGCACGGCACACTGGGTCTTTGAGAGCCGTTTTCCCTTAGGAGCGCTGAGCTTTTGGGGAGAAGGTACGCTTGCCGTGAGCGAGGACATTCGCCTTTATCTTGAAAAAGAATACGGGCTCAAGGAGAACGTTCTTGTAACGGTCAACGGCATTGACTCGGAGCGCTTTTATTCCGACAAATCCAAAGACGGAGTTTATCGCATCTGCCACGCCTCACGCCTTGACGGCGACCGCTCGCTTGCCGCGCTTCTTCTTTGTGAGGCGGCGGAAATGCTGTGCCCGTTTTTCTCCTTTACCGTGACTCTTGTCGGCGACGGTGAAGATTTTAAAGCGATCGAAAAGAGGGCGAGAGAGGTTAACAGGCGCGCGGAGCGCGCCGTGATCCACGTCGTTGGTGCCAGCGATGCGGTGGAGGAATATATGGCTTCTGCCGACATTTTTGTCGGCGTTTCCCGCGCTGCACTCGAAGCAATGGCGGCAGAATGCGCTGTGATACTTGCGGGAAACGAGGGATATTTATCCGTCTTTTCTCCACAAAAAAGCGAGGTGGCGGAGAGAACGAATTTCTGTTGTCGCGGAAGCGTGAAGGCGAGTGCCGATGCGCTTGCGCGGGATTTATCGCATCTTCTTTCCCTTCCGAAAGCGGCTCTTCACGCGCAAGGAAAGGAAAATCGCGCGTACGTTCAAAGGAGTTACTCCGCCGAAAAAATGGCAAGCGATGCGCTTTTGCTTTATGAGAAGTCTATGAAGAAAAAGGCGGTGCTTTTAGGATATTACGGATACGGGAATGCTGGGGACACGTTAATGCACCGCGCACTCACCCTTCGGCTTCACCGCGAGGGATACGGGGAGGTGCTTACGCTCTCACAAAGAAAGCTTTCTCCTTCATCACTATATGCCGTTTACCGCGGTTATGACTTTTTTCTCGGTGGCGGCAACCTGCTGCAAGACGAAAGCAGCTATCGCTCGCTTTGGTTTTACCTTTTTTTGACGCGGTTTGCCCTTTGGCGTGGCTCGCGTGTCCGTCTTTTATCCTCCGGATTTGGTCCTCTCTCAGCAAAAGGAGAGCGAGCGGTGCGCGCCGTTTTGCCGCGCGTTACGGGGGTGGAGTGCCGAACGAGCGGCGACTATGCTTGCGCTAAGTCTTTGGGTGCGGCAAAGGTGACGCTTTCGTGCGACGCGGTCTTGCATCTTCCGCTTGGTATAAAGAACGGAAACGGTAGGCATATCCTTTTGGCATTCCACACGCCGAAAAGCAACGAGGATCGGTTACGGCTTTTCTCGTTTTTTTTGCACCTTCGCCGTATCTGGGGCGAGAAGCGGCTACTCTTTTTCGCTATGCATCCGCACGACGCGAGATATTTAAGACGTGTGTCCGCTCTTTTGGAGTCCCCCTTCCGCGAAGGCTCGGCAGACGACTTTCTTTTCGCCTTAAAGGGCGCGCTTGCCGTTTACGGCGACCGCTTACACGCGGGGGTGTGCGCGCTGAAGGTAGGCATTCCCGCCTTTCTTATGCGTGGCGACGAGAAGGCGGAGAGATTTGCCTTTGACGTTTCCCGTGCCGCCGAGGCACTTTCTCTTCCCTCTCCTCTCTTGCTCTTTTCTCCCGAGAATGCACCGCCATCGCCGACGTCCGTTCCCTCACTTTCTTCTCTTTGTATTGTCGAAAAAATGAAAGGAAGAGATCAGAAAGAGGGGCTTTAAGAGAAAAGGCAAACAAAAACCGTTTCCCACCTTGACTTTTTCAAAATTATGTGTTACAATAGGTAATCGCGCGGGCGTGGTGAAATGGTAGACACGCTGGTCTTAGGAACCAGTTCGTAAGAGTGTGGGTCCAAATCCCACCGCCCGCACCAACAAAAAACGCACTTTTGTCTACTGACAAAGGTGCTTTTTTTGAATGATGTTTGCCTTCGGCAAATGATGTTGGACAGCGCCCAATGATGACGGCTTCGCCTAATGATGTGTGCCTGACGGCACATTGGGCAAACATCGCATCATTGCGACCAACGGGAACAACATCATATTTGCGTAGCAAATGCATCATATCGCCGCAAGGCGATGCATCATTTGAAGATATACAAGGCTTCGCCTTGATTTATTTACCAAAGTGTGATATAATAAACTCACCTAAAATCAAGAATTTGTAGATTAATTTTCACTCTACCAACGGTTGATTTCTCTCTACTAAACCATTGGTAGGTGTACTTTTATTGTAATATCGTTTATACTGTATGCGAAAGGAGGTCGTCTATGGATCAATTGAAGATAGGAAGATTCATTGCCGAGCGCAGAAAGCAGAAAGATTTAACGCAAATGCAACTTTCTGAAAAGCTCGGTATCACCGACAAAGCAATATCCAAGTGGGAAAGAGGCATAACAATGCCTGATTCTTCGATTATGCTTGAGCTTTGTGATATTCTCGGCATCAGCGTAAACGAATTATTAAGTGGGGAGAAAATCAGCATGGAAAACAACAATCAAAAAAACGAACAGCTTTTGCTTGAAATGGCAAAAGAATTAGAGAATAAGAACAAAACGATTTGGTCTTCTATGTGGGCAATTATGATCATAAGCATAACAGCACTAATTGCAGGTATCTTTATTACCGCATTCTTGATACCCGAAGGAGTGTGGCAGCTTGTCACCATTCTCGGCGTTTGTATTGTGTTTTTGATACCGTGCTTCTATGCGTTAAAGCTTGAAGTCAGTGTGGGTGCTTACAAGTGTAAAAACTGCGGGCACGAAATTGTACCTACCTACAAGCAGGCGCTTAATGCGATGCATAGAGGAACGACTCGGTACTTGAAGTGCCCTAAATGCAACAAACGCACTTGGTGTAAGAAAGTAATAAAGAAATAAGATTTCAAATTGTGAGAGCGTCAAATTCCAATTTATCGAGCAACATAATTGGTGTACTTTTAGTTGTTCTTACTCCACTTTACGCACCTTTTGGTCGTTCTTAGGCAAAAAGGAAAAACAGGGTTCTGCCCTGTTTTTCCTTTTTCGCTACCGGTTGTTGATGCAGAACCCCTCGCTTGCGAGATGGGCGTTGCGCGCAGCACACACTTCTCCTGCTCTCAAGAGTCGGCGCAACGCTTGGGTTCAAAACCCTACCGTAGGCTCCCACATAAAGCTCTCTCATTTCGGGGGAGCTTTTTTCGTCGGGGGTGATGCAATAATATTAATATTTAATGAT
>JAZOSE010000001.1:0-5489 GCA_045656965.1 Eubacteriales bacterium | reverse complement strand
CGACTACCAAGCCTTGTGCTTGGTTTTCTTTTTTGCTTCATCGTCGTTACCGACGATGAGCCCCTCGCTTGCGGGAAGGGCGTTGCGCATATAGCAGAGCTTTCTTATTGTAAAGGATGGCGCAACGCGTGGGTTCAGAGTCCCCGACGGGCAGCAGGAAGTAACGACTACCAAGCCTTGTGCTTGGTTTTCTTTTTTGCTTCATCGTCGTTACCGACGATGAACCCCTCGCTTGCGGGAAGGGCGTTGCGCATATAGCAGAGCTTTCTTACTGTAAAGGATGGCGCAACGCGCAAGCGAATTGACAACCTTGCGTTTTTGTGCTATACTAATGCCAAGAAAGGCGGTGGTTGGATGAAGCTGAAGGACAGTGTAGAAAAGTGCTTAGCATATATGATTTGGGCTGTGTTGTTTTTTCTATTGCTTCCGATCATTTTGATATATTTTGTGTTTAAGCTGATAATGACGCCGGTTGATTATATAAAATACAAAAAATCTCGCTATCAAAGAGATTTCCCTCGTAGATATACGTGGTTGAGCAATCCCCACGTAGATAACGAGCCCTATACGGCTATCAAAGAAAACAATTTGCCGATCGAGTATATTAAATGGAGAAAGGAATACGATCTTAACGGTTATTTTGTTTATAAGGACGTATTGCTTGTTTTCGAGGAGCCCTTTTTCTTTGATAAAGAGAGAGGCTTGTGGCTTGTCTGGCCGGGGAACGCTTCCGACGAGGCGTCGGAGGAGGAAATCGACGGTGAGGAAGACGGAGATACGGAAGACTGCTTAACCGATCAAGAGGCTAAAAAATATATCTTGGAAAGGTTCCGCGAGGATATACCCAGCCGCGAGTGTAATCGCGTGTTGCTTTTCTATTCTTGCAAGAACGTGGAGAAAAACTACGGAAATGACGCGCTTGAAAAAATGCGCCGGCTTGAGGATTTTATCATATATGAAAAAGGAGAGCTTGCAGACGCAATCAAGAGGGTCGTTGAGAGTTATTCATCTTGATAAGGAGCAAATTACGTCTAAATCGTTCATCGGTTCTATAATGCTTTTAAGAAAGGCGGTGTTTTCTTGAAAAAGCTGCTGGCTGTACTGACACTCTTCGTTGTTTTGGTGCGTGTTGTTGTTTTTTCGCTTTTGATGATAGTATTGACCTCCTTTTGGGAAACGCAAGGGTCAGATAACGTGCATTTTCGTTATTTTTGGTGGGAAGACGATGCCGCATATTACATCATCGAAACCAACGTGGAAGGAAAGACGACGTCTGACCGATGGGAAATGATCGACGTGGTTATTCCTACGGAATATAACGGTCATCCCGTTACGGTGATTGGGTGGGACTCCTTCCGTGAGTGCCAGATTCTTCGGAGCGTTACCATTCCCGAGGGGATAACGGGTATTGATACAACCGCCTTCTTTGACTGCAACAATCTTGAAAGCGTGCATTTGCCAAAAAGCATGCGTGATTTCAGCGGCTTTTGCTTTGCAAGCTGCAATTCGCTCAAGGAGGTTACACTTGACCCTGACAACCCGTGGTTTTGTTCGGTTGACGGTGTCGTTTATACCAAGGATCAAAAACAGATCGTTTTTTATCCGCCCGGCAAGACGGATGAGGAGTTTGCCATTCCCGAGGGCTGTGAGATTATCGGGCGGTCTGCCTTTGCCTATTGCGAGAATTTGAAACGGATCACTATTCCCAAGACCGTGACCGATATTTCCTACGACTCGGTCTTTTGCTGCAGGGGCATGGAAGGGGTGCTCGTCGACGAGGGGAACGAAACGTATTTGTCCTTGGACGGAAATCTTTACAGTAAGGACGGAAAACAGTTTTTGCGCCTTTGCGTGTCGGATGAAAACGTCGTTCTTACACTCCCTGATGGCGTGGTTGAGATTGGCGAGAGAGCCGCATGCGATTCCGAAAGCCTGACTGAGGTTCATCTGCCGAAGTCACTAACGACCATTGGCGAGGGCGCCTTCAGAGGCTGTGGGAAGCTAACCGCCATAGCTATTCCTCAAAACGTAACCTTCGTGGGAAGCTATGCGTTCCTTGGCTGCGACAGTCTAACCGATGCCGTTTTTGAGGAAGCGTCGGGCTGGAGTGTTGTGCCGCAGGGCGGTAAGTTCGTATCAACCCATAGCCTAACCGAAGCCGATCTGGGTTCGCCTTCCAAGGCGGCTGCGTATCTTTCCGAGGAGTACTACGCTTGGGAGTGGTGTAGGGGCGACTGATCGGTAAAAAGGAATGAATTTATAATTTGACGGGGAAGGAATACGGCGGTGAAGATATGAAAAGGATAATCAACCGTTCGGGGCACGTAATTACGGTAAGCAACCGTTATTTTACGAAGGAGGTTCCTATCGACGCGGAGCTTACAGTGTCCGAAGAGGAAATTCAAAACGACTATGGCTTTACACTGGAGTTCTTTTCGCAAAAGCATATGAAAAAGGAAAATAAAATAGAGCTAAAGCGCGGCATAGACAACATAGCAGGGATTTGGGTGGATATGCACTCCGCGATTCCAATGAAAACGGCTGTGGATTTCAAGGACGGCTCCGAGGCGGTGGTGACGGAAAAGGATATAGAGTTTCACTTTTTAACACTGCCTTTTAAGAGGATTTCCCTTAGAAAGCCTCACGTTGAAGGCTGCTCTTCCAAAGAGAAGACGGAGTTTGCTTCCGATAAGGATAGAAGATATTTTAAAAGATGGCTTCTTTTGGAGCTCCTTGTTACCTTTTTTCTGATTCCTTTATTGATCTATGCCTCCTATGCCTCCTTTTCTTTGGCGTGGGGGCTCTTCGAGCAAATTTCTTTGCCGCTTATCACGATAGCTTTATTAAACAGCTATCTTAGAAAGCTCGTGTATCTCTTACGGCACTTTAAAGCGCGAGGACTTTCATGACCGATGAAAACCTATCCTTATATTATTATCCTCCCTAAAATTTTCGCTTGCCCGAATTTATAAGTTTTATAACCGATTTTATATTTCTTTGGGCGGGGGATTTGTGGTAATATTAAAGAGGAAGCAAGGAAGCCCAAAGGGGCTTAGACAAATAGTGCCTTAGAAGGAGGACAAGGATATGTTAGTGAATATGAACGACGTTTTGAGACCCGCGAAGCGAGGTCGCTATGCGGTCGGTCTTTTTAATGCGGTCAATCTTGAGCTTGCGCGCGGTATTATCGCGGCGGCGGAGAGCACGAGATCTCCCGTTATTATGGGTACGGCGGAGGTGCTTTTACCCTACGGACCCTTAGACGAGGTGTCCTACTACCTCATTCCGATGGCGAAGAAGGCATCGGTGCCTGTGGTCGTGCATCTCGACCACGGTCTTTCCTACGACCTTTGCATCAAGGCGCTTGACCTTGGCTTTACCTCGATTATGTACGACTGCTCGACGGATTCCTACGAGGAGAACGTGCGCAAGGTGAAGGAGATGGCGGACATCGCGCACTCTCGCGGTGCGACGATTGAGGGTGAGCTTGGTCACGTGGGTGACAACGAGGGCTCGGCTGAGGGTAGCTCGCATCTGGCGGATCCCTCTGCATACTTTACCGATCCCAAGATGGCAAAGGACTTCGTAGAGAAAACGGGCGTTGATGCGCTCGCGATCGCGGTTGGTAACGCGCACGGCGCGTACAAGCTGCCTCCCAAGCTTGATTTTGAGAGAATCCGCACCATTGCAAACACCGTTGACGTGCCTCTCGTGCTTCACGGCGGCTCGGGTCTGACCGATAACGACTTTAAGCGCGCCTCGTTGCCGCAGAGGTTGCCAAATACTTTAAAAAATAACAAAAAGAAAAAGCCGCGAAAGCGGCTTTTTCTTCTTTTTGCAAACAATTGTTTGCTTTTTTGACTAAAACGGCTTGTGCTGCTCTAAAAAATCCTTTAAGCGGTGCATGGCAACGGAGAGGTATTTGTCGCGTCGCCAGACAAGCGCGATATGGACGGAAAGGGACGGAGAAAGCGGCGCGAAGGCGATGCCGCTCTCGCTTTCGGCGAGAGGACGGAAAAGAAATCCGACGGCGATGCCCTCGCGGATGACGCGCGTGACGGTGGAAAGCTGGTCGGTCTTGGTTAAGATGCTTGGGGTAACGCCTGCCTCGGAAAACCACTCCTTGATCTCGTGGGTTTGGAAAAAGCCATCCTTAAACATAACGAGGGGGATGTTTTCAAGATCCTTTGCCGTGACGGCGGGATTTTTTTGAATTTCGCTTCCCTCGGCGCATGCCGCAACCAGCTCCAGCGTGCCGACGGGGAGACGGGAGAGCGATGTGTCCTCTTCCTTGCCGTGGGAGATGAATGCCATGTCGAGCATACCGTCGGCAAGCTTTCTTAGCATTTCCTCTCTGCCGCACTCGGTAATCTCAAGCGAAAGGTCGGGATTTTGGGGAAGAAACGCGCCATAGATCTCGGGAAGAATAAGAGAGCCTATCATCGGGGGAATGCCGAGGCGGAGGCTCTTTTTTTCGTGCCCAAGCTCGCGCATGGCGCGCTCTGCCTCGCCTACGCGCTCGATAATATCGCGGCTGAAGCTCCATAGCCGTTGCCCCTCGGCGGTGAGCGCCATGCCCTTGTGGGTGCGGCGAGCATGTTTATGGTCAAGGATCCCGCACGCTTTGAGATCGTGGTGACCTCCAACCTCTTCGGTGATATTTTGACCGACCTTGGCGCGGCGATCGCGGGCGGTATGGGTCTTGCGGCGGGTGCGAATCTCAACCCTGAAAGAGCGTATCCTTCGATGTTTGAGCCTATCCACGGCTCCGCGCCCGACATTGCGGGCAAGGGTATTGCCAACCCCTTGGCAACGGCTTGGTCGGCATCGCAAATGCTTGATTTCTTCGGCCACGAGGATCTTGGCGCGCGCGTGATCGAGTGCATTGAAGAGATGCTCGTGGAGAAGAAGGTGCTTACCCCCGGTCACACGGCGGGCGTTTTGTCCTTCGTTATCACGCTTCCCGACGGCACCGTTGCCGCGATGCACGGCGGCATCGGCACGAACACCCTGCGCTCCTCCTTCCTGCTTTCGTACGGGCTTTCCTTTGATTGCCGTGACGATCTGAAGGCGTCCTGCCGCAAGCTTATGAGCGAGAGGGTCGCGCTTGTGCTTGGTAACCACCCTCAGCAAACGGAGACGGTGGAAAAGATGATAAGGCTGGAAAACGGCGAGAGCATTCTCGACGGGGAAGAGTGGGAAAGATTTCTTAACACCGTAATAGAGATGGTAGACGGAGTGGAAAAATCCGATCCTCGCCCGAGCTGAATAAAAGAGAAGAGGACTTTATGTCCTCTTTTTTATTGCAAAAAGTAAAAAAATCTGTTATACTGAAAGAAGAATAACTTTTTGAGAGGTTTTTATGGAAAAGAAAAAGGCTTGGGCGCTTTTGCCTATCGGCGTTTTTTTGGTTTTGTACCTTGGACTCGGTATTTTATTTGAGTACGTTATGGGTATCGAGATGGGCTTTTACAGCGTGCCTATCGTGG